>JAKBDW010000072.1:0-7728 GCA_021834245.1 Pseudomonadota bacterium | reverse complement strand
GGGCCTTAAATGGCGGCTGGTGTCACCTTTGTTGGAGTACCACCATATAGTATGTTATTTTGCATACTTATGAATAGCCGCAGCTAATGCATATAACAAAAATGGTGTTAACAATAACCCAACAGTCGAAATAATTATACTACCTACTCCTCTATAAAAGTACCCAGCAAATGACATAATAACAGACAGCATAAGCGCGATTGTTAACATAGATAAATAAATTCTTCCAGAATGGGTCATTGAATCTTGTCTTAATGGAATTTCATATTTATTATTTACTATTTGTTGTTCAAAATTTTCATTATTATTTAAATACTTATTGTTAATTAAATTGTGAAATTTGAAAGCAAGTGATAACCCTATTAAAACACCAAAGGATACAGATATTAAAGATGAGATAATAAACTCTTTTTCAGAGAGTTTTAAAAAGAAATCTGACGCAAGTATCCCACAAGTAGAGATAGATACAATTGTAATCAAAAATATAATTGAAAATACTATGCGCTGAAAGATCGCTATCAACGCAGAAATTACCCAACTTTTGTTTTCAGTTCGATCCGTGTCGCTCATTATAAGAATCCCAATTTTTTAAAATATTAACCATTTTAATTATTTGCAACCAGCCTTGGCAGCAATGTATGCATTATGTAGATCGATTTGAGCGCTGGAAGCTTGAATGTTGATATCAATGTTGTCGGTTCGATATGCAATTTGGCCGAGACCTGCGATACCTCTCCCTACGTAGGGCGCGAGTGCGATAGCACCTGACCAAGTTGCACTGGCAGCAATAGTTCCAGCTGTAGCTAATCCATAAACACGAGCACCTGTTCCAAATCCAGATACCATTGGTAATGCCAATCATGTTGGTTGCGCTGCTCTTCGGCATTGTTTTCACTGTTACCGACTTGATCGTCGTCTACGTGCTGACGCGAGGCGGGCCGTATGATTCCACGCAGGTGCTGGCCAGCTATGCCTTCTTCACTGGCATCCAGGGCGGTGACCTGGCCGGCGGTGCAGCAATTTCCCTGTTCCTGTTCCCGCTGCTGGTCGCGGTAGCCATACTTTTCCTGACGATCGCACGCCGCACGGAGGTAACTTGATGACACCGGCTTTTGCGCGCGCAAGACGCTGGGGCGTACGCAGCGGGCACTTTGCCATCATTGCCGCATTTACGGTGTTTTGCGCGTTTCCGTTCTATTGGATGCTGATCACCACCTTCAAGGACACACACGACCTTATCAGCACGACCGGCAATCCGTTTCTGTTCAATAACCACCCGACGCTTGAAAACCTGCGGGTACTTTTTCTTGATACCCAGTTTGGACGCTGGGTAGTCAATACAATCATTGTCGGAGTGGCGGTAGTCGGCATTACGCTGCTCTTGGCGATACCTGCCGGCTACAGCCTCGCGCGCCTCCCCGGCCGCTGGACGCAGCGTCTTGCTATCGGGATCTTCCTTACCTACCTGATCCCCCCAACAATTCTGTTCATACCTTTTGCCCGCATAATTGGCGTGCTTGGACTGCAGGACTCTCTGTGGTCGCTGGTACTGGTATACCCAAGTTTCACCGTTCCGTTCTGCACTTGGCTTCTCATGGGATTTTTTAAGTCAATCCCGCGGGACATAGAAGAGGCGGCAATGATAGACGGCCTTAGCCGGTTTGGCGCTTTTGTAAAAGTTGTCATCCCGATCTCAACGGCAGGTATCTTCACGGTAGTCATCTTTGCGTTTTCTCTTGTAATGCAGGAATTCGTCTACGCGCTTACTTTTATCACGAGCTCATCCCAGTACACGGTAAGCGTCGGCGTGCCGACATTTCTGGTACGCGGCGATGTCTACTTCTGGGGATCTCTGATGGGCGCCTGCCTTATCGTCAGCATCCCAATTGCAATACTCTACAACCTCTTTGTTGACCGTTTTGTTGCGGGTTTCACCGTCGGAGCAGTAAAGTAGTCACGCCGATGGCAGTTGGACCGAAGGCAGACTTGTGCGAAGATAATCACTGATGCAGGAGTGATGTCGCCGCAACGCGACTAGTAATCGGCGTTTTGCCCGCAGCCGATCGCCTGAACTATAATTCACAACCGTTTGATTCCTGAGGTTAGACAATGAAGATCCGAGTGCCGGTAACAATTGTGTTCGCCACCGCGTTGATCGCCGGCTGCGCCGCAAATACCCCCAAACTGACAACCGACAAGCAGCGTATAAGCTACGTCGTTGGATATCAGATCGGCCAGAACCTCAAGCAGCAACACATGGATATAGATCCCAAAGCCTTTAGCGAGGCGGTTGCCGACGTCTTGAGCGGGGCTCCGGCCAAAATGAGCGACAAGGAAATGCGCCAAGCCATCCTGGCCTACCAGCAAAAGCGCGCCGTCGAAGGCGCCGCGGCAGCGGACAAGAATATGAAGGCAGGTCAGGCATTCCTGGCACAGAACAAGACCAAACCAGGTGTTGTAACGCTGCCTAGCGGTCTGCAGTACAAGATCATTACCGCCGGCCACGGGCGCAAACCAAAGCTGACCGACACCGTAGTCGCCAACTACCGCGGTACGCTAATCGATGGTACCGAGTTTGATAGTTCGTACAAACGCGGCACACCCGCGACTTTCCCGCTTCAAGGCGTTATCAAAGGCTGGCAGGAAGCACTGCCGCTGATGCCGGTCGGATCTAAGTGGGAAGTATACATTCCATCCGACCTCGCCTATGGACCTAACGGCGCCGGCAGCACAATTGGGCCAAACGAAACCCTGATCTTTGACATTGAGCTTCTAAAGATCAAATAGCCGGGTCAGTTACCGACACCGTGCCCACGCACCAGCACTGTTGTGCGCGGGCACGGTTGTGCCAGAAACCTAGCTATGGGACCATCTGGACAGTCGTTATTTCGCTGGGCCAATAATGCAAGGCCAGTCAGATATCATCGTCAAGGACGTGGTGCTTGTGGGCGGCGGCCACAGCCATGTGGCCGTACTCAAGGCTTTCGGCATGAAGCCGGAGCCCGGCGTACGATTAACGCTCGTGACGCGCGATGTGCATACGCCATACAGTGGCATGCTGCCGGGCTACCTCGCTGGCCATTACAGCTTCGATGACGCCCACATCGACCTTCGCCCGCTCACTCAATTCGCGGGCTGTCGCTTGTACCACGACGAGATGGTCGCTCTCGATGTCCCCAACCAACGCATACTATGTCGTAACCGACCTCCGGTTTCCTATGACCTGCTGTCAATAGACACTGGCTCGACCCCCGACATGGCAGGGGTTCCAGGGGCAGCGGAATTCGCTCTTGGAGTCAAACCAATCGACCGCTTTCTCGCCAACTGGAATACAATTGAACACCACATACGCGAGACGGCAGAAAAATTCCGCATTGTAGTGGTCGGGGCCGGCGCCGGTGGCGTGGAACTCACACTCGCTCTCCAGCACCGACTCAGCGCGGCCGGCCATGAGGGGAAAACCGAATTTCATCTATTCTCGGAAACAGCGCAAATTCTGCCTTCACATAATGCGCTGGTGCGGCGTAAATTCATGCGGGTTCTGGCGCGGCGCCGGGTCCATGTCCACCTGGGCCATCAGGTGCGCGAGATTGCCGCAAAAAAGATGATGGCAGTAGCAGCGGGAACAATCTCAACCTTTCCCTATGATACGCTTATTTGGGCAACCAATGCCGCGGCGCCGGATTGGGCAAAGCCAAGCGGACTTTCCACGACACTCCACGGTTTCATAGAAGTCGACGATTTTCTTCAAACGACCTCTCATCCCGGAATATTTGCCACCGGGGACGTCGCAACCATGCGCAATCACCCACGCGCAAAATCAGGTGTCATGGCTGTACGCCAGGGCCCGGCATTGGCTGAAAATCTTCGCAGGGCATGCAGAAATGAAGCGCTGAAGCGTTTCGTCCCGCAACACCGTTTCCTGGCATTGATTAGCACAGGGGATCGCTATGCCGTTGCATCGCGCGGCCCCTGGGCTCTTGAAGGGGCACTGCTTTGGCGTTGGAAGGACTGGATCGACCGGCGCTGGATGGCCCGTTATCGCGATCTGCCGTCCATTCCGATGATGCAACACCCTTCGTCGGATCGCCAGCCTGACACAAATGCACTGCATGAAATATCCACCGTGGCGATGCGTTGCGGCGGTTGCGGCTCAAAAATAGGCAGCACTGTTTTAGCTCGCGTACTAGCGCGTTTACAGGTCACATCGCGCGCTGATGTTCTCGTCGGTCTCGCCGATGCCGATGATGCGGCAGTAGTCGCAGTTCCTGCCGGCAAATTGCTGGTGCACACGGTCGATTTTTTCCGCGCCATAGTGGATGACCCCTACCTATTCGGCCGTATCGCCTCTAACCACAGTCTCGGGGACATCTATGCCATGGGCGCAGAGCCGCAGTCTGCACTCGCCGTGGCCACCGTGCCTTTCGGTCCAGAGAAAAAGATCGAGCATACGCTGTACGAATTGATGGCTGGAGCCACTGAAGTATTGGAGGATTCTCAAACCGCGCTCGTTGGCGGGCACACGAGCGAGGGCACTGATCTAGCCTTCGGACTTTGTATCAACGGCCTGGCAGAACCAGGTCGACTTCTGCGCAAGGGCGGCATGCTTCCCGGCGACCGACTAATTCTGGGAAAAGCGCTCGGCACTGGAACGCTTTTCGCCGCCGATATGCGCCACCAGGCCAAAGGACGATGGATAGACCTGGCACTGGAATCTATGCTTCAGTCGAATCGCCGTGCGGCGGATTGTTTCCTGCGCCACGGGGCGCATGCCTGTACGGATATAACCGGATTCGGGCTACTCGGACACCTGCTTGAGATGACCCGCCCGTCACGCGTTGATGCCGAACTCGAGCTGGACAGTTTGCCAGTTCTCGACGGGGCGCTGGAATCCATGGCCCGGGGTATCTTCAGTTCCCTGCAACCCGAAAACATTCGCTTGCGCCGCGCTATCCGCAATCTGGAAGCAGCTGCCAGCCATGCGCGTTATCCGCTTCTGTTCGATCCGCAGACGGCTGGCGGCCTTCTAGCCTCAGTACCCGAAGAAAACTCGACGACCTGTCTTGCTGCCTTGCGCCGCCTCGGTTACTCGCAGAGCAGCATTATCGGGCGCGTAACACCGCTGTCTGACGCGTCCGCACCGATCACCCTTATCCTTTAAGACAGACCTAACGCTGATCCAAGCTCGTGAGCAGGTCATACCATGCCTGTCGCTCCCGCTCTGGACGGAACAATGGAGCGCGTGCAGCGCAAGCGTCCATCAACAAGGCGTAGAACTGACTATCCTGCTCCGCGCGCAAAAGGATTTCGCCGAGCGCTGCACTGTCGGCAGTCGGGTAATAACCGGGATATTCGCCACCCAACAGACCCACTGATCCCTCGATGCGTGAGGCAACTACCGGTACGCCGGAAACAAGCGCTTCCGAAATTACATTGGCGCCGCCTTCCATGCGCGATGACAACACCATCAGACGGCTACGCAACAGTGTCTCTTGTACTCGCCAAAAGGGCACTTCCCCGCGCCAGTGATAGCGCGGATTGCGGGCCATTTCCTCGCGCGCAGCGCGCGCCCATTCTTCGGTGTGCGCTTTTCCCAGATGTACCACGCGAAGGCGGGATTCGTGCGGAACATCGCGCACCGCATAAGCCGCACGCAATGGATCCTTCTCGTCACGCAAATGGCCTATGACGCAGACATTGAAGTTTCTTTGTGTTGGTGCGATGCTGCGACGTGGCGCTTCCGCCGATTGCATTATCACACACACTTTTTCATGAAATTGTTTCGGTACCGAATTGGTAGCTGCCTTGTGCAGCACTACCAGGCGGTCGGCCAGATCCATCGAGCGAAGCGTAATTTTCGGATCGCTGTGAAGAAAACGATAAAGATCGGTACCGGTTAGCGCCACAATCAAGGGTCTGCCTGGCAGCCGCTCGCGAAAGCGTAGCACTGCCTCGGCACTGCGCCATGCATGCAACGCAATTAGGACATCTGCCGGGCCGCCTTCGTAATCGACCGACACATCGACTCGGTGCCCCAGAGATCTTAGGATCCGAGCCCACCGGACGGCGGTAGTGCGATTGCCAGCGCGCGACCCGCGCGGCGCAGGCGTGACCATGGTAATGCGCATAGACATCTCGCGAATGCGTTATTCAAATAGTATATGAACCAGACCGTGACGGCATCACAGCTTATTGCGTACCTCGACAATGCACGCGAGCGTACGCTTCGACTTGTGCGGGGCCTCAATCCCGAACAACTCATGGGCCCGCGCCTGCCGATAGTAAACCCCATGCGTTGGGAATTAGGCCACCTGGCCTGGTTCCACGAATATTGGATACTGCGCAAGCTAGATGGCCGCCCGCCCCTATTGGCACAAGCCGACGCATTATATGACTCCTCCACTGTCGACCATGATAGGCGCTGGGACCTTCCCTTGCCATCGATTGATGACACTCTTGATTACATGAAATCGGTTCAGGATGCGCTGCGTCGCCGCCTGCTCGCGCAAGGCGATGCGCTGCCTGAACGCGACATTTACTTTCATCTGCTTGCCACCTTTCACGAAGACATGCACGCCGAGGCATTCACCTACATGCGGCAGACGCTCGCTTACCCGGCGCCAGAAGGCGCAACGCTAGCGGGCATGGTAACGGGCGCGCTGCCGGGAGACGTGGAGGTGCCTGGTGGAAGCTTCCTATTGGGAGCAAATCCAGAAGATGGATTTTTGTTCGATAATGAAAAGTGGGCGCACCCGGTGACAGTCGGCCCATTTTGCATCGCACGTGCGCCCGTGACAAACTCAGAGTTTCTGCAGTTCGTCGAAGACGACGGATATCGTCGGCCTGAATTCTGGGATGAGAGTGGCCGCTCATGGCTTGCGCTTACAGGTCTGCATGCGCCAGTGTACTGGCGGTGCGACTCTGGTCGCTGGCTAATACGCCACTTCGATCAATGGAACCCGCCGCAACCGCACGCCCCGGTCACTCACGTGAGCTGGCACGAGGCACAGGCCTGGTGCCGCTGGGCGCATCGGCGCCTGCCCACGGAGGCCGAGTGGGAAATGGCTGCCGCATGTGAGCCCGGACACAATGGGTCTGGGATTGCGACTCGCAAGCGCCGCTTCCCATGGGGCGATGAGGTCCCGACATCTCGACACGCCAATCTGGACGGCGCCGCAGGCAGAACAGTTGGCGTGGCGGCGGCGCCGGAAGGCGACAGCGCCTTTGGCTGTCGCCAGATGATAGGCAATGTTTGGGAATGGACGGCCTCCACATTCACGCCCTACCCGGGCTTTTCACCCGACCCTTATCACGACTACTCTGTGCCATGGTTTGGAAGCCGCAAAGTTCTGCGCGGCGGTAGCTGGGCGACGCCGGCACGCTTGCTCAGAAACACTTGGCGCAATTTCTTCACACCGGAACGCAACGATATCTTCGCTGGATTTCGGACTTGCGCGCTATAGCGCGTCGGCAAGCTCCACATGTCGTTTGGCAGTTCCTGCGGCATCCCGTCAGTGACCTGTGTGGAAATTTGGACCAGCGTCAATCGCACGACTGTAGCGCTGCCGGGATAGCCTGATTTTGCGTGATAACATTACGCCATTGCAGAAATAACGGCTATACCTGTTGTCGCGAGACCAGTATGACGCCGATTATTCACCCTCAGCTTGTCAACAATGCGTTCGGGGATCCTGTTCTCTATGTGGACTTCCGGTTCGAGCGCCGGGC
>JAKBDW010000152.1:0-7738 GCA_021834245.1 Pseudomonadota bacterium | reverse complement strand
ATGTGCGTTTTGCGTCGGTATACCGCAGCTTCCAGGACCTGGACGCATTTCGTGAAGAGGTGCAAAGGTTGCAGAGCGAGCCGACCGGGGCGGATCGACGTAAGCAACTGAAGCTCATTCCCGAAAACGAGGCGAAACCTGATGCAACGCCACCGCCAAAGATAAAGTCGGGCGGCGGAAGCAAGAATCATGATTGATGCGGTAGTCGATGCCCGTGCCATGGCATTGGCGCTGCAACTGGCCGAGCGGGGCCTGCACACCACTGATCCCAATCCGCGTGTCGGCTGCGTAATTATCAAGGACGGGAAGAGTGTCGGCGAAGGATGGCATGAGCGTGCGGGCGAATCCCATGCCGAAATTCATGCGTTGCGTCAGGCGGGTAGTGCGGCGCGAGGCGCCACCGTGTACGTGACGCTGGAGCCGTGTTGCCATCATGGGCGCACACCACCGTGTACCGACGCCTTGGTTGCTGCGGGGGTTGCGCGTGTTGTGGCTGCCATGCGTGACCCTAACCCGCAGGTTGCCGGCCAGGGGCTGGATGCACTGCGCCGCGCCGGAATCGAGGTGGAAGTCGGCTTAATGCACGATCAGGCGGCAGCGCTTAATCCCGGATTCATACGACGCATGCGCGGCGGCCGGCCATATGTGCGCGTGAAGCTGGCGGCAAGCCTCGATGGGCGCACGGCCATGGCATCTGGCGAAAGCAAATGGATTACGGGCGAGCCAGCGCGCGTCGATGTACACCGCTTCCGTGCCCGCAGTTCTGCGGTGATGACCGGCATTGGCACCGTACTGGCCGATGATCCGGCTCTGACAGTGCGGTTCATCGCTACGGAACGCCAGCCAAGACGCGTGGTCGTGGATTCAGATCTCAAGCTGCCGCTAACCGCACGTGTCGTCGCCGAACCCGGATCGGTGCTAGTGGTGACGGCGAGCGAAAGCGCAGAGCGAGTTGAAAAACTGCAAGCAGCGGGCGCGGAAGTGTTGCGGTTGCCTGGAGCTCACGGAAAAGTCGACCTAGCGTCACTTCTGACGCACCTCGGGGCGCGTCAGTTTAACGAAGTGCTGGTCGAGGCCGGAGCGAACCTTTGCGGCGCGTTGCTGGCGCAACATTTGGTGGATGAGCTGGTGATTTATTTTGCGCCTCATCTGATGGGCTCGCAGGCGCGCGGGATGTTTGCCATTCCCGGGTTGGAGCAGATGAAAGATCGCATGAATCTCGAGGTGCAGGACGTGCGTGCGGTAGGACGAGACTGGCGAGTGGTGGCCGCACTGCGCGCCTGACGTGTAATCTAGAAACGGAGCGACCGAGCGAGATGTTTACTGGAATTGTGCAGGCGGTAGGGCGCATTGGACATCTGGAAACCAAGGGGGAGGACTCGCGCTTGCATGTCGTTTGCCAGGGGCTCGACATGTCCGACGTCAGCCTGGGCGACAGTATCGCCGTCAACGGTGTATGCCTGACCGCGGTAATTTGCGATGGGGATGGATTCTGGGCCGATGTTTCAGGCGAAACACTGGCGCACACTACTTTAGGAGAGGTGCGGACAGGTTCGCGCGTCAATCTTGAAATGGCGCTGACGCCAAGTTCCAGACTCGGCGGTCATCTGGTGAGCGGCCATGTTGATGGCGTGGGTGTTGTGCAGGGACGTCGCGATGACGGCCGTTCGGTGCGCTTTCAGCTTGAGGCGCCACAGCAGCTAGCGCGCTATATCGCACAAAAAGGCTCGATTTGCGTGGACGGAGTCAGTCTTACCGTGAATGCCGTCAGCGGCGCACGCTTCGATCTCAACATCGTTCCGCATACGCTGGAGAGCACCACGTTAGGCGATCTGAAGTCGGGGCAACGCGTGAATCTGGAGGTGGATCTGATTGCGCGTTACTTGGAGCGGCTATTGCTGGAACGCGCTGACGACCCGGGGTTGCGGCTGAATGAGGATTTTCTTCGAGCCCACGGCTTCCTGGGCGATCCGCAACGCTGAAATCGCGACGTCACCCGGGACTTGCGCCTTACTGGCCCCAAGCCTTGCGCAATGCCGCGTACTTCTTGCTGTCTTGGCTGTCGCCGTTGCTTGAGGCTTGTGGCCGTGCGGCCGGCCTCACAGCTCTGTATACGTGGCGTCTTTGCAGGACTTCGTGTTTGCGCGGCGCGACGTTTGGCTGCCGGCGCTCGATCACGTGTGCACTGGAAACGCTTGCCGCACTGGGCGCTGTGTTCGTCGCGACCTTATTTTGCGCTGCCGCGGAGTGCGTAATAGTCTGGTCCGGAACCTGGCTGACAGTCGCTGACCCGTTCGCTGCCGGCGTTTCCTGGGCGGCGACGCCCGTCGCCGGCGGGTAGGCTCCGGAACCGGGTTTGGTCATATAGAAGGCGACCACCAGCGTAATAGCCACTGTCGGCAGCAGGCTGGCTGCCGCTATCAAGATCCGACTCTGCATGCGCGCTGAGAGGCGCGTCCAAAGAGAATGTCCGATATAGACCCCGGACTTGCCCGAGGGCCGTTTCTCGGGCGAGCGGTAATGGGGTTCGATGTAGTGCGACAGGGCCGCCCGTTCCTTGTCCTTGCGGATGGTTTTGAGCCGGCGATAGGCGCGTACATGAATCATTCCAAGCTTGATCAGGTCGCTGCGAAATTCGTGCGCGTTTTGATAGCGCTTGTCCGGCTCCTTTTCTATTGCCTTGAGGATTACCGCCTCGAGTTCCTTCGGGATATCCGGTTGCAAAGTGGAAGGTTTCGGCGGTTGCTCGTGCAAATGTGCATCCATGTACTCGTAGTCACTCTTCTTCTCAAAAGGTAATCGACCCGTCACGGCCTCGAAAAGCGTGACGCCCAGCGTGTAGATGTCCGAACGGAAGTCGGCGTCTTTGCCTTTGATCTGCTCCGGCGAGATGTACATGAGCGTGCCGATCATGGAGCCGGTTTGCGTGTTGTCCTTGTTGTCGATGATCTTGGCGACACCAAAGTCCATGATTTTGACTTCGTGGCCGCTGGTGATGAAGATATTGCTCGGCTTGAGATCACGGTGCACGATGCCCAGACGATGTGCGCGTTCCACGCCGAGCAGCGCCTGCTCGAACACCCACACAGTGGTCGCAACCGACAAACGCCCCTCGTTGTGCATCCGCTGAGCAAGCGTCTGACCCTCTATGTATTCCATTACCAGAACTAGGCTGCCGGACACTTCGAAAAGCGAATGCAGCGTGACGATGTTGGGCCCATTCAGGCGTGCCTGGGCCTGAGCTTCGATACGGAATCTCTGCAGGAATTCTTGATTGCGGAAGAGATGCGGGGATAAGACCTTGAGCGCAACCGTGCGGTCCAGCGTTGTGTCATGTGCCTTGTACACGACACCCATGCCACCTTCGCCAAGTTTGCTGACGATGAGGTAGTTGCCGAGGGTGCTGCCTGGCTCTATGGAATCGAACGGCAGGTCACCTGGGCGGGTGGTGGATGACGTCGACTGTACGCCGTCCCCGCTGATGACAGCGGTCTTCGAGGTGTTTACGGTCTTCTGTGCTGTTTGGCCTGCAACCCCGCCGCGCAACAATCGCAAATCCGACATACCGGGCACCACCCTTGCTTTGGATTTCTTACCCCTGCAGAGATCTTAATCCATTGGAGCCTGATCGACGGCCTCCTGAAAGACAGAAGGACCGGATAACCGGATGAACGGATGTGCCATGCAATCAATGAGTTGGCGCAATCACAATACCCGTAAGGCAACGTGACTGCGCATGCTGCCGGCGAATGCCGGATCTAGTGTGGACTCGCCTTTGGGCGGCGTAGGGGAAGAATGCGGAAGGCTGCTTCCGCGCGACCCAGCTGGTAGCTGTGACGGTCACCGCGTCGTTGCAGCCAAAGTCTGCTGACAATGAGATATTCCCCTTGGGGCGCTGTGCGCGGTATCGGCAACGGGATCGCGGCGCTATACGAGCCGCTGTCGCGCAATTGATTGGTCAGATCTTCGGTGTTGGTTGCGATGAGCGTCCCATCCTCAGCAAAAAACTCGCGCGTTTCCTTGAAACGCAGATCTGCCGCGCGATTGCGTCGCAGGTAGAGCTGCTTGTGGATCGTGATGATTTGGCAGGGGTGTATCTTGGTGTCGCCGATACTAAGGCGGTAAAGCGTTGCCTCGGCCAGGATGCCGCGCGGCAATGGTCCGAATGCCAGTGTGCGTGGCTGCTGCACATAATGCGTGGCAAGGTCGAGTGTCTTCGCTTTGGCTTCGTTGATCTGACACTCATATTGAGGGGTTGTCACACACCCTGACAGCATGAGGAACGCGCTAGCGAAAAGCACCAAAGCAGGGCCGAGGATTTTTATGTGATTTTGGGCAGCCATTGGGAGTCACGTCCAGGTGAAAACAGTATTGCTAATCTACATGACCCGCCGCCCGCTGTCAGCTGTCAGTTCCTGCCCCAGACGCGGCGCAAGACCTTGTATTTGCGTGGCAAGGTCGTACGTGGCGAAGCATCAGGCGCTGTAAGGGGTACGCCGCCATTTGTGGTATCTGGCGCAACGATCTGTGGCGGCTGGCGCACTGCAGGTGTTACTGGTGCGGCCGCCGGCTGTGCCGCGCTGCTGGATTCCGGCACCAGTGGTGTGGTTACGGTCGGCGGCTTGGTCGGGATCGGATGAAAATGAATGGGAATGAGTCCGAGGGCCAAAGCCAATGCTGCGACCGCCGCAAGTAATGCGAGGTCCAGGGCCAGCCCGCCGAATATCCGGTCACGACGATCTGCTATTCCGGTCATTGGTCCCGCAGTCGGCG
Organism: Pseudomonadota bacterium; assembly: GCA_021834245.1. GTDB lineage: Bacteria > Pseudomonadota > Gammaproteobacteria > Acidiferrobacterales > UBA6901 > JAJXUF01. Next base: position 2,965 of record JAKBDW010000152.1, on the reverse strand, counting down.
CAGGATCCTGCAACGGCGAAGCACCGCCCCGCGTAATGACCCTTCCTGCCTGTTTCTGCAGCGCTTCACGAAACGCGGTTGCAGTCTGGAAGCGCTTGTCGGGATCTTTTTCGATGGCTTTTAGAATCACGCTTTCAATTTCGTGCGGCAGCTTGCGCTGGAATTTGCGCGGGGTCGGAGGCCGCTCCAGGATGTGAGCGTGCATGAGGCTATAATCGCTTTTGCGCTCGAACGGCAGCCGGCCGGTGACCGCCTCAAACAGGCTAATGCCCAAAGTATAAATATCGCTGCGAAAATCGGCGACGCGCCCGGTAATCTGTTCCGGAGAAATGTAAAGCAGCGTGCCGAGCATGGCGCTGCCGAGCTCCGGATCGCTGGCGTCGATGATGCGCGCGATGCCGAAGTCCATAAGTTTAATCTCGCCATTGCGTGTCAGAAAAATATTGTTTGGCTTGAGATCCCGGTGCACGATACCCACGGAATGCGCGTGTTCGACGCCGCGCAAGGCTTGGTCGAATACCGTTAAAGCTTCCTCTATGGAAAGCGGGCCGTCGCTGTGGATATGTTGTTCGAGCGTTTCGCCTTCGACATACTCCATTACCAGGACCAGACCGGCGGGAACTTCCAGGAGTGAAAATAGCGTGACGACATTGGAGCTATTCAGGCGAGCCTGGGCCTGAGCCTCCGTGCGGAAGCGCTGCAGAAAAGTCGGATTGTGGAATAGGTGAGGGGGTAGTATCTTGAGTGCGACGATTCGGCCGAGACTCGTGTCTTGGGCCTTGTAAACGACGCCCATGCCACCTTCGCCGAGCTTCTCCATGACAAGGTAGCAGCCAAGGCGCGTGCCTGGCTCAACCGCCGTAGCCACGAGAGCTTTGAGCGGTGCGGCCGGCTCGGTCCGTCGGTACGCCGCTTGGTCACCCCCTGACCCCCCAGCCGGCGCCATTTCTAGGTTGTTCGATGATTTCACGGCCCCGTCTCGTTGTTTTAGCCGACTTGGATTGCGCTTGTTGTTGGCTAGGCATGTTGGCAGCCTGTTTTGCGCTTTCCTCCCCGATATCCATTAATATAGACGATCCGGTATCACCGGAGGGTTCCTTAACCCGGTGCGGCGACAAACTGGGCCAAAATAGAGGATAATAACGGCTTTTCACTGGACGCAATTATGCCAATCAGCCCCATAACCGAGATCATCGATGAGCTGCGGCGTGGCCGGATGGTCGTCATCATGGACGACGAAGACCGGGAAAACGAAGGCGATCTTTTGATCGCTGCAGAGCATGTGCGTCCTGAGCACATCAATTTCATGGTTCGGTTTGCGCGTGGCCTCGTTTGTCTCACGCTGACACAGGAACGTTGTCGCCAACTGCAATTGCCGCTTATGGTGAGCGACAATAACTCGCGCATGACCACTAATTTCACTGTGTCGATCGAGGCGGCTGAGGGAGTTACGACCGGGATCTCGGCAGCCGACCGGGCCACGACGGTGCGCGCGGCCATCAAACCAGATGCGGGACCGAGAGATGTTGTCCAGCCCGGCCATATTTTTCCGCTCATGGCACGTCCCGGCGGCGTGCTGGCGCGCGCCGGTCATACCGAGGCGGGAATCGATTTGCCACGCCTTGCAGGTTTGAGTCCTGCCAGTGCCATATGCGAGATCCTGAACGAGGACGGCAGCATGGCGCGACTGCCGCAGCTTGAGGTATTTGCACGTGAGCACGGACTGAAGATTGGCACCATTGCCGATCTCATCCACTATCGCATGGAAAACGAATCCACGGTGCAGCGTGCCGCGGAATGCCGTATTGCAACAGAATTCGGCGAGTTCCGGGCGGTCGCCTATCACGATGAAATAGACAATGCAGCCCATCTTGCCCTGATCAAAGGAGAGCTTGCGCGCAATGTACCGGCTATGGTCCGTGTTCACGTGCAATCGAGCCTGCTTGATCTGCTGACGGACGCACACCGCGGGCAGTCCTGGAGTCTCAGGGCGGCGCTGTCACGCGTGGCCAAGGAGGACAGTGGCGTTGTCGTGATCCTGAACCAGGAGGAGTCGTCGGCCGATCTGATCCGCCAGATACAGCATTTTCATCGACAGGAGCAGGGCATAGAATTACCACCCCGGCGTCCGCACCAGGCACTGCGTACTTATGGTCTTGGCAGCCAGATTCTTGCAGATCTGGGTGTGGGCAAGATGCGGGTCCTGAGCAATCCGGTCAAGGCTCCAGGTCTATCCGGATTCGGGCTGGAGATTGTCGAATACATCGCTCCGACCGACCATGGACACGACACGGTGACGGCCCTGAAGGACAGCCGCGGCGCGCGCATAAAACGAGAGTGAGACTATGACTGAAGTGAAGAATATAGACGGCGAACTGAGCGCACGCGGCGCACGCTTTGGCATCATTCTTGGGCGTTTCAACAGTTTTATCGGCGAGCGTCTGCTCGAAGGCGCGGTGGATACCCTGGTGCGCCACGGCGCAGACCATTCGCAGATTGACGTGGTACGCGTGCCTGGCGCCTACGAGATGCCGTTAGCGGCCAAGGTCATGGCGGCGAGTAAGAAGTACGACGCGCTGGTCGCTATCGGCGCGATCATCCGCGGCGCGACACCACACTTTGACTATGTCGCCGGTGAGTCTTCCAAGGGCCTGGCGCAGGTGATGATGCAGTTTGATCTGCCCGTGGCGTTTGGTGTGTTGACGGTCGACAACATCGAACAGGCAATCGAACGTGCCGGAACCAAGGCCGGTAATAAAGGTGTGGATGCCGCTATGTCCGCAATCGAAATGACCAATCTGCTGAAGCGGCTGCGCGCGTGATCGCCTGCGGCGACAAGGGCAGTCGCAAGAAGGCGCGCCAGACCGCTGTTCAGGCGATTTACCAGTGGCAGATGACGGAACAGTCGCCGGATCAGATCGAAACCCATTTTATCAACGATCACGAGCTGAATGGCGTGGATCTC
>JAKBDW010000302.1:0-7740 GCA_021834245.1 Pseudomonadota bacterium | reverse complement strand
TACTAGCTCTGGCGCAAGTGAGCGAGTCGCTTCTGGATCCGATCTTTTCTCACACTACAGCGGTTGGGACCGTCATGAATAAGAAGATGGAGCCGCTGGTAAGTTCTATCCTCAAGCAATACGCCGTACTGCGCGGCGAGGTCAGCGGCTAGGCGGTAGATTCTTCTTTGATGCTCGCCCTGAGACCCGTTTCCAGATCTGGGTAGCGGAGCGTAACGCCGAGCTCATCAAGCATTCGTCGATTGTCGATGCGTCGTGATTCGCTAAGATAGGAGAGCATTTCCGCGCTAAGGATCTGCGCTGCTTCGGCACGGCTAATCACTGGAGGACGTTGCAGGCCAAGCGCATCGGCAACCGCGTTGAAATAATCGGTCATTGTACCTGGGCTGCCATCACTGGCGTTATAGATGGCATCACCCGGGCCGTAGTCTGCAGCCGCGACACAAATCTGCGCTAGGTCATCGACATGTATGCGATTTGAGAATCCGCATTCACTCTGTTGCACCACCGGCCGGTGCGAGCGGATCGCATCCACGGGGAGCCGGCCCGGCCCATAGATACCCGGTACCCGCAAAATCACCACCGCAGCAGCATGTTGACGACCCCAGGCGCGCAAAATGTTCTCTGCGTCCAGGCGACGACGTGCGCGAGGCGTCTGCGGATCGACGGGCGAGTCCTCGGTTACCCACGCGCCATGCCGATCACCATAAACGCCTGTTGTGCTGATGTATACAATCTTCTGCGGTATTCTGGTTGCCCCGAGGATGTCGAGGAAAACACGCATTCGCCCATCAAGTTGTCCGCTCGCCGCAGGTGGCGCAAAGTAATAAAGCAGACAGTGCTCGATGTCGAGCGCCGCGAGCGATTTCGGATCGTCCAGATCAACATGAAGAGCCTCGATGCCGAGCGAGCGCAATTCCTCGAGGCTTTTGGAGTGGCGCGCCGTCGCGTAGACCAAGGCGTCGCGCATCCGCCACAGGGCCGCAACGCGTTTGCCAACATAGCCGCAGCCAACAATGATTACTTTGCGCATGCCTGAATCGATATGTATCTACGTGAGAGGCCTGTTGTACTACTCAGGTGCAGAAGGTCATCGCTGATCTTTATGCAATAATTGCCTGCTCCGGCATTTGCTGCCGCCGGAAGCGCGGCCAACCTCGTGCCGCCAAGCAAGACAAAGTCCACTTCTCTGTTTGTGTTTTCAGGCATCCAGGGTCTTGTAGTCTTTCGTGCAAGGGTATGCAAATTAATGGGTTTGTGGCCAGTATTCAGACACAGCCTAAGATCGCGCGCCCCAGATCGAATCGCAGTCGATTTTCAGTGTTCAATAATCAGCGACTTGCCTTCCTCCAGCGCCTTCTGACGGGCGTGCATATAACTGTCTATCTGTCGCTGGATGCGTGAAGACTCGTCATTAGTGACGGTAAAAGCATCATAGCTTGTCAGACCGGGTCCGGATCTCACCAGCACCTGTTTCAGAGTGCGGCCAGAAGGCGTCGGACAATCGATGGTCTGAATTCTGTCGACACGATCGACGTCCACGCTGGCCATGCCGGTTTGCCCGTTGCAGTCGGTGGTCTGAAATGTAATTTTGAACGGTTTGAGGGCGCTATCGGGATACGCCGTCAAACATACTAATGCAAACAACAGGCCGCACAACAAAGAAGGGATTTTCACGGCTAAATCCTCCTCAAAAAATGGCGTACGATGCCGGGTGTCGAGTGCCATTAATTTGTACGCGTCACTCGTATTGCTGTCAATTCGCCGATCGACAATTAAATCTGAAAGGCGTCAAACCTCAAGTTATCGCGACGGGGCAAAGCAGCTTATAATGCGCACAATCCCAAGTATTTCAGCCATCATTCGCGAACAGTGCTGCTAGCAGGTAGCCACATGCCATTGGAAGACAGCTGGAGAGAAGAAAAACAGTCGGCCTACCTTTACCAGATAATGGCAGGCGTTGAGGCCGATCCCGCTAAATCGGCGTTATTTTCCGGGTTGGCGCGGGAGGCCGGCAATCAGGCGGACGTTTGGCGGCGCAAGATTATCGAGAGTGGCAAAGAGGTTCCGGCGGAGTACAAACCTACTATTCGCGCCAGGCTTGTCGGCATGCTGATTCGCCGCCTGGGGCCGCGGCGGATACGACCGGTTCTTGCAGCCGTGAAGGTGCGCGGTATTTCCGTTTATGGAGGACCCGCGATCTCTGATGGTCACCCTATGCCCGCCTCGGTGGAGGAGGTTGGACACCGCCATGCGGGCATTGGCGGCGGCAATCTGCGTGCCGCCGTTTTCGGCATCAACGATGGCTTGGTGTCGAATACCAGTTTGATCATGGGTGTTGCCGGAGCAATGACAAATGCCAAGGTGATCCTGCTATCCGGCATTGCAGGTCTATTGGCGGGAGCATTCTCCATGGCAGCGGGCGAGTTCATTTCGGTGAGTTCCCAACGCGAGATGTACGAATACCAGATCGAGCTTGAACGCCGCGAACTGGAGGAGTATCCGGCAGAAGAGGCCGAGGAGCTGGCATTGATATATAACGCGCGTGGTCTTTCTCTAGACCATGCACGACGGGTGTCCCATGAGATGATCAGGGATCCGAAACAGGCGCTGAATGTGCTGGCACGCGAAGAACTTGGATTGAATCCCGATGATCTGGGTTCGGCGTGGGGCGCAGCCGTGTTTTCATTCGGCGCCTTCGCCACAGGTGGTTTCATACCTCTGTTGCCATTTATTTTGGGACTCCAAAAGTCTGCAGTGATGATCGCTGCAATTCTCGCCGCAGCGGGCTTATTTCTCGTTGGCGCTATGCTTAGTCTCTTCACCGGTCGACGCGCATGGCGCAGCGGATTGCGCATGGTCTTGATCGGAGGCGCAGCCGCTACAGCAACATTTTTGATTGGCAGATTACTGGGTGTTAGCCTGTCGTGAATTGGCAATAGAGCGGGTTTCGCGCTGAAATACTGACGTTAAGGTCTGGGGAAAGTCATCATGTCTAAAAATTTGAAAGAAAACCTTATTTCGCGCGGGCTGTGGACTCGCGCGCTTCATATGATCCTTTTCGCGATTACATATAGCATCGCCGGTACTGTCATGGCTGCCATCGTAGTTGTGCAGTTCCTATTTGTTTTATTCACCGGCCACCGTCTCCCGCGTCTTCTAAGTTTTGGCGAGGGTCTGGCCGTTTTTATCTATCAGGTGCTTCGTTTCCTTACTTTCAATACCGAAGACAAACCTTTTCCTTTCGGTAATTGGCCAGGTGAGTCTCCGCGCATCGAAGGCAGAAATTAATAGCGCGGGTTGGCGCGGTAGCCATTCCCGGCAGTGGAGTTTCTTGATGGCCAAAATGGCGGAAAAGCTTCCGATAAGAGGGTAAGGCGGTCGACTACCGCAAAATTCTGCGCAATGGCAGATGGCGGAGCCGGGTTGTCAAAATAATCTGCAAAAAGCGAGTCCGTTGATCTCCTGACGGTGATTTGACGCGTCCACCGGCGAACTTGGCTCTGGCTGACGCAGATTTGCGTGTTACTGGTCGTTTCTGTGACTTCGTGGATTGCATCCCAACCTATGTCGAAGGGAGGCGTGGTGAATGGAATTAAAGCAAGCTACGTGCCGATTCCCTCCAAGAATCAGCGTATTTCTTGGCATCAGCGGTTATCCAGCTCACATTCGACCGTTGGCAGCTGTCTTGGTTCGAAATCGCGTGCTGTTTCGGTACAAAAACGCACTTGCATGCGATCTCTGGACTGCATTCCGGTACTGCGGATGATCTGAACCAGATTTTTTTTTGCTGCCTCGATGGAAAGTCGACATTCGAGAGAACAACAAAGTGCGTTGTCTTAATCAAGTACATCTGAGCCTCCTAGCAGCAATGCCACTGCCGGCGTTGTGACACTTTTCCGGCGACTTCTTTTTCGCCGGATGCCATTGCAGCGCAACGCTGTCGATTTTGTCGACGTTGCGCTGGTTAATGCGAACAATCAGCGCTGGGGTAGTGCGAGGGCTAGGTGCGACTCGATCTCGCGGGCGGAATCTTTACCGGGGAGGGCCTGTCGAATGAATCTATCTTGTTCGACAGTGCCTAAACGGCAACGGACCGGGATTGGCCCAGACAGCCGGGGTGGTTGAAGGGTCTTGCGAGTCAATAGGATTCCTATGTTGCTAGCGACGCTGTGCAGTGTGGTGCTGTTGTTTGTAACGGTATTGATCCATTACGAGGTGTTGAGGATCACCTCATCTTTGATTAGTCGCCTCACCATACCTCCACGCCCGCGCCTTTTAGTCGTTATTTTCGCGGTATTTCTGGCTCACACGCTTGAAATATGGATCTACGCACTTGGCTACTACCTACTCAGTCACGATTTCGGTATGGGTAGATTAGGCCAGTTCGGTGGGATGTTCGGCTATCACTTTCGGGATTTTCTTTACTTTTCGACGATTACCTACACTTCGCTGGGTCTTGGTGATGTCTATCCGCTCGGGGATCTGCGGCTTATCGCTGGCAGCGAGGCCCTGACCGGCCTACTAATGATCGGGTGGTCCGCGTCGTTCACCTACCTTGCTATGGAGAAGTTCTGGTACTTGCATTCAAAGCGGCGTGACTGAACTGATTAATTGCTCGGCAACGTCGCTTTGTGCTATCGGATTGACGCCGCCAAGTTCTCGACGAATTCAAGCCCGTTTCCATCGGGATCGCGGCAAAAAATGGCGCGCCTTCCGGACTTGCTCCATGTGTAGGTCACCGCAGCCTGATCTAGAGCGGCGCGCAGGACATCGATGTCGCGGACGCCGATTGCAATGTGTCGATCGCGACCCGCATGAGCAGGGCGGCCGCTTATGGGGTCGGGGTTCGCCAACTCTAGCAGGTGGATTTGCTGCACGCCTGATTGAAGCCATGCACCGGGAAACCCCAGGTCTGGGCGATTGGAATCGACCACGAAACCGAGCACATCGCGATAAAAGCGCAATGCACGCTCGGTATTTAATACGAGCAGGCCTGCGTGCAGGATGGCGCAGTATTCCGGTTTGGACATCAAATCGATTCTCTCTGGATTGATATGCCGCGGTCGATTGCGGTCATGGCGGATCCTCTGCTGGCATGGACAGTGTGGTGGTTATCGTCCTATCGAGGGCGTCGAGGCGCGCTTCGCACTGCAGGGCGCCATGGTATTTGCCGTCGTGATAGAGAAACAACGCCGGCAGGTGAAATACCGAGAAATTGCGCGTCAGACCCTGGTCGCGTTGGGCATCAACTTCAAAAACGGCAACATTGGCTCCGCCGTCGAGATATTCTCGCAGCAAGATCTTCCATCGGCGGCATGAGCTGCATCCGGAATAGCTGAAAAGGACGATGCTCGTACCAGACGTACGAGCCAGCGTACGATGAAAATCGAACTCGTCGAGAGTATTAATGTCTGCCATGGCGTGATACGTGCCGCGTCGCGCGCCAGTGTCCTACCCTTAAAACTGGAACAAAATTAAAAGGCGGAAGGGCATCGCGCTTGGGTATGAGCGCGCAACGCGCATCCGTGGTATAAAAGTTAACAGTAAAGAACACTTTGCGCCAATCTAATGATACGGCGGTTCAAAGGGACAACCAAACGACAGGGATTGCACGATATCACGCATACTGTACAGGACGAGGTATTCCAGCGTGGAATCGAGGAGGACTTATGCACAGTCTTTGTGCAACATACCTCCGCGCACCTTGTGGTGCAGGAATGCCAATTCGTCGGCAAAGCACGATTTCGAGCGATGGTTCAATCGCCTAATTCCGGAGGGGGTTCGTTATAAACGCTTGACAGCGAGGGTGCCGATGACATGCCCGCTCATGTCAAGGCGGCTTTGCCGGCAAACAATCTTGCGATTCCGGTAGTTGCGGGCCGTCTTGGCCTTAGCGCTTGGCAGGGTGTTTATCTGTGGGATCGCCGCCACCGCGGAAGTGCGCGGTCCATCTAGCTGCATATCGGACCCTAATAGACACTTTCCGTTCGATGGCTTGGCCAAGAATTGTCAGCGGCCGAGCATGCGTTTAGGATATTAATCCACACAACGCCGCGTCTGTGTCGTGGTGGGATTGTTGCTTGTCAATGCCGGAGGTGCAGCGATGAATAAGAATAAGGCAGAGTTGATCAGTGCCCCACCTATCCCGGAAGGCCGCCAGGCTGCGGTCGTCGGGGCGAAATCTGCCAACATACATGATCGTGTTTTCTCCTCGCGCCGCGTCTACGGTGCGGATCGTCGGTTGGTGCAATGGCTCCTTAAGGTCTTGGGCAATCCTGCTATTCACATTGTCCTCTGGAACGGTGAAGAGCTATCGGGTGGCGCCAACGCCTGCATTGCACGGGTTTACGTTAAGGATCGAGGCACCCTGTGGCGCCTCGCTGCCAATCCGGAACTCAATTTTGGGGATGATTTCAGCGCAGGGCGTATCGATGTCGAGGGCGATTTGGTGGAGTTTCTCGATAGCGTTTACCGCTCGGTCGCCAGTGGTCCTGCGGCCAATTTGCGGATTGGGCTTTTGGCCCGCTCGCGGCCGGCCCGACCAAATAGCCTGATGGGGTCGCGCGACAACATCCACCGGCACTACGATATCGGCAACGATTTCTATCGGATGTGGCTAGATGAACAAATGGTTTATACCTGCGCGTATTTTCCGACCCCCGGAGTGACGCTCGAGCAGGCGCAAATTGCCAAGATGGACCATGTGTGCCGAAAGCTTCGTTTGTCGCCCGGCGAGACGGTTGTCGAGGCGGGCTGCGGTTGGGGATCGCTCGCCCGGCACATGGCACGCCATTATGGCGTGACAGTAAAGGCCTACAATATTTCCCATGAACAGGTTGCCTATGCGCGCGAGCGGGCGAGCGAAGAGGGTCTCGAAGGACGCGTCGAATTCATTGAGGATGATTATCGCAATATTCGGGGAGAATTTGACGCTTTCGTGTCCGTGGGAATGCTTGAGCATGTTGGTGCCGATCATTATCGCGAGCTGGGCGATGTCATACACCGTTGTCTCAAGGAGAGTGGACACGGACTGATCCATTCTATCGGGCGCAGCATTTCGAAGCCCATGAACGCCTGGATCGAGAAGCGCATTTTTCCCGGAGCGTATCCTCCCACCCTCGCGGAGATGATGCAGATATTCGAGCCGTGGGAGTTCTCCGTACTCGATGTAGAAAATTTGCGCTTGCATTACGCCCGTACCCTGGAACACTGGCTATGGCGCTTCGAGAAGGTCGCAGACCGGATAGCGGCGATGTTCGACCAGGATTTCGTGCGCGCTTGGCGGCTCTATCTCGCTGGTTCCGTGGCCGGGTTCCGCGCAAGCGAGATGCAGTTGTTCCAGGTGCTCTTCGCCCCGCGTAACAACAACAACGTACCGTGGACGCGCGCGCATCTTTATCCGATGTCTGAAGACGGGGGACGCTAAGGGTGGAATCAAGCGAGGTCCTGATCATTGGCGGCGGGCCAGCGGGCTCGAGCTGCGCCTGGCAGCTTGCGCGCCACGGCGTCGATTGCCGTATCCTGGACGCCCAAGATTTCCCCCGCACTAAACTGTGTGCCGGTTGGATTACACCGGATGTAGTACGTGACCTGGAAATTGACATCACAGCTTACCCGCACCGGTTTCTCTCCTTTGAGCGACTGCGCATCCGCCTTTTCGGCCTGAATTTCACACTCAACAGTCCGCAGCATTCGATCAGACGCTACGAGTTTGACGAATGGCTGCTTAAGAGGTCT
>JAKBDW010000542.1:0-7761 GCA_021834245.1 Pseudomonadota bacterium | reverse complement strand
ATCCACCCAACACCAGCACTGTAGGCTTTGGATACTTGTGCAAACTGGTCAGTTGCCCAAAAGCGACAACCGCAACGAATGTTACGAACGGCCAGCCAGCCCATTTCATCCAGCGCGGAATTCCTTTCCCGAAGCCATAGTTAGAAGCCCATTCACTGAGCGCGCCTTCGGGACATAGCAATCCGCACCACGCGCGCCCGAAAAACGCGACGGAAAGAATCACAAGCGGCCACCAAATACCCCAGAAAGCGACTTTGGCGATATGCCAGGTGTTAATCTTGTTTTGGGCTGCATCACCGGATGGGGCGAACATGCTGGCAAACAGCAATACCAAGTAGACAGCAACCATAATCCACTGCATTGCAAGAATGAGGTTTTGGTGCTGTCTCATGTAGATGCCGACGCGCGCCGCTCGCGCGCCGCCGCAATCCGTCGAGACATGTTGGTCCGTGGAAACACTCATGCTATCGCACCCACGACGACAGGCCATTGCTCCGAGCTGCTTTCGCAACGATCGGCAAAAATGAGTCTAGCAGAAGCCAGCTTGCGGCATCGTCCGCCATCACCCGACCAGGCGTCGAAGAGCAAGTAGCCAAGTTGATGCAACTCTGCCGGTGAGAAATCGAGCGCATTCCGGACAAGATATCCAATTTAATTTTTACATCACGCCGGAGATCGCACAAAAAACTCGCCGCAATCGTTGCCATCGCCGAGTCGCGGCCGCAGCCAAGGCGACAGACCGGGTGTTGAGATTTGGTCACCATTTATCTCATATGGAATGCTGTTCCGCCCAATCGACATAATATGTTTGGTGGCCGAACTCAGTGAACCGATAATTAAGAGGAAACGCAGCCATCCCTGCTTAGTATAACCGTGCGCGCAAGTCTGTCGAACAGGGTTTAAGGGCGCCTCGCGCTGCGGCGAAACCTTTCATCACTCTCGCCATCGAAATGCCATTCGCTGACGCTCCATGGCTCAAGATGAATTAGGCTTACAACCTGACAAACTCACTCAACTTTTCCAGACCAGGCATCATTCGGCCCAAACTAAGTAAAGCTAAAAATCACCCCAAAGTCCCTGCATGGCCGCCAAAATCGCCGGAGCGGCCGTCTCAGTGCGCAAAGTCCGCGGCCCGAGCCTGACCCCAGCAAACCCGTGCTCGGTCGCCGCACGTTCCTCTTCTTCGGTAAGTCCGCCCTCGGGACCGACCAGCAACTGCATCGCCTGCATGGGTTTAGCCAGTGCGCGCAGCGAATGGCCGGCGTGGGGTGACAACATCCAACGAATGAGGCCGTGCTCGTTCTTGCCCAGCCAGTCGGCCAGCGTCGCGATAGGATAAACTTGTGGTATGCGATTTCGTCCGCATTGTTCACACGCCGCTACTGCGATTTGCTGCCAACGCTGAACGCGCCTTTCCGCGCGCTCGCCACTTAGACGCATTACGCTACGGTGGCTGATTACCGGTACAACACCGGCAACACCGAGTTCCACGGCCTTTTGTAGAGTAATCTCCATGCGGTCACCACCCGAAATTGCCTGCACAAGGATCACGGCCAACGGCGATTCGCGATCAATATCTCGGAAACTCTGCAGTTGAACTTCGACGCGACCAGAAACAGCAGCCGCGATTTCCCCAACATATTCCCCACCAAGTCCATTGAAAACGCATATGCCGTCGCCGATACGCAGGCGCAATACGCGCACTGCGTGATGCGCCGCCGTCTCTGGGAGCTCAATCGTCTTATCAGCGGCGAGCGGCATTGGACAATAGAAACGAGGGGTGGTCATGCTAGATACTCGGCTGCAGCTGCCAACCCATTCATTGGACAGTGCTGCGGTAATAGGCTTCAGGAGTTTTCTTGACGATATCGGCAACGGCGGCATTTACCATCTTATTAATTGCCTCCTCCACCGGCGTGTTCGCAAATCCGCGTAATGTGATAGGCAGCCCAATGCGTATGCCATCATGCCTTGCCCAGGCAAACCCTGTGAGACCGGCACCGAAGTTGGTAGCCGTACCTTCGACCGCCACCGTAGCGACAATGCGAGAAGTACGCACGTCTATTACCCGCAGATCCATCGCAACATAGCTGCGCTTGAAGCGCAGATCCAGCACACCGAAGTCGCCGCGTCGATTTAGCGGAATCGGTATCGGAATTGCACCGCCGGAAACACCGGGGTCAAAAGCAGTCAGTGCGCCAATCACAAGAAGGTCCGCCCCTTCGATTTGTCCAACAGGAACTTTAGTCTGGTCGCCTACGCGGCCAGCTGTGGAAAAATCCTGCTCTGCCAGAACATCCTTGATATCTTCGCGATCCAGAACAATATAGCGATTGCTGTTGAACAGCGCCGTCGTTAGCATGTCGCGAATGCCGCCGACAACGTTCGCCACATTCATCTCCTGGTAGCGAGTGCTGCGCGTTCGAAGATTTGTCACCTGATAGGAAAGCGAGCGGTCTCCGGCATCGCCGGTCTTATCGATTATAGGCCCAACTGCGATACGGGCCTTCGGGCCCTGATAGGCCTGCGCCTCTGCAATCGTTGCACCTGACTGTCCAGCGGTAATCTTGGCCGTCGAGGCGCATCCGCCGGTAACAAGGACCAGTATTAGGACCGTCGGTAAGACTGAATAGGCGCCGATTTTCACGGTCTCGCTTCTGCGACTATGCCACACTAAATAGAGTTGCCATCACTTGGCGCTGCCAGTCATGCAGCGTATCTCAGGTCTTGTGTTGCGCGATGTACTTCACCGCCGTATCAATGCAGTGGCGAATTGCCTTTTCCATTGGGGTCTTGGACCAGCCCCCAAGTCCAACCGGCAAGGGCCCAGTCGCGAATATCAGACCACCACCGACGGTCGCGGAAGTTCCCTGAACTGTCGTGGCATTCACCACACGGCCGGTTGCCGCGTCTACAATACGCAGGTTGATGGCGACACATGCTTGTTTTGCCCCGAAAATCAGCACCGAGCCGCCCCGGCAGTTTGGCTCGAATTCCGTTACCGACCCGCGAATCAGAAGCTGTGCGCCCTCGATTTGTCCGATCGGTGCGGCGGTATCTTGTCGCACCCGCCCGGAGGCGTCGAAATCCTGTTCCCGGATGACATCTTTTATGTGCTCGCGCTCCAGCACAATGAATCGTCCCGAGTTGAACAGTGCATCCGCCAGCATATCGGACATCCCCCGTCCGATCTGGTTGCCCCCACGGGCAGCTTTGAATTCGAAGGCCTCAACTGCGATTCGCGGCTTGGGGCCGTTATAAGGTTCCTGCTGCGCCTCGCTTATTGAAGGCCCACCGCTCGAACTAACAACAGCCGCGGTGCTACAACCGGTCGCGAACAGCAAAGCCGCGGCGAACGGGATCAAAATCTTGGCGAAATAGGAGTTTTTCATGATTGATGTCCTCAGCGAACTTTCTGCAGTACCGCATGGTAATCAAATACCGAAGGGTCAACCGGATTACACGGGCAAGACATATCAACATCTCCGTTGCTAGCTATGCTGATACAGTAGCGCGCGCTGCACCGGGTAGCGGCCGCAAAATGTTCCTGACCGCCTACCACCGGATCACTATACCTTAAAGAACGAGACCACAGTAACGTCGGAAAATTGCGCACCGTGGCGCAAATCAATCGGGCGGCCGGAGCGGAAGAGCAAGGCGGGACTCACAGATGGTGCTGCGCCGGCCGTGCGAGGCGCGTGCAAAATTTAGCCGTAAGCTGGCACAACTGAATGGACCCTGAAACCAACCAAAGCCAAGCCAATCGCCATCGAACCCAGTTGCATCATTGCCGATATTTTACACCTGGGTGTTAAGGACCAGCGGTATGCGCCATTCGCACGTTACCCAAATCGGCCGAGGTTGCTACAAGCTCGGAGTCATATCCTTAGCCAAACTTTCCTTTCGGGTCTGGCACTCGGTGCAACGCTTCGCTGCGGGATAAACACGCAGTCGCTCAGGATCGATCTCGGCACCACAACTAATGCATTCGCCGTAGGTGCCTGCGGTCATGCGCGCAAGGGCAGCTTCAACATCGGCAAGCTCCGCCACCTCTTTTTCCAGCTCAATGATGTGAAAATCGGCCAGTAGATCGACTAACGATTGTTCCCCGATATCCAGGACCCGCCCCGCTACTTCGGCGTAGGTCTTGTCATCGGCATTCAGAAGCGAAGCATGAATGGCCCTTCGCAACTCCAATTCCCGATCGCGAAGTTGCGCCTTCAGGGTCTGTATCTGGGACTGGTTGAGGGCGGACATGGGAAAACCTCCCTTTTAGCCGATGGAACGCCACTTTTTACAATACTTACTATGGAGTCGAATCAGCATAATTCCAAGACCCACCAGGAACCAGCTTCAGCACTGCCAGCCAAAAAGCGCGGCGCGTGGCCAAATTTCCCAGACTATCCAGTGGATCTTCGTTCAAATTGCCGGTACTGGCGCGCTGCTCTGGTGAAAGACAAAAGTGTCGCCTGATCTCGCCCGCTTTTGGCGCTGGCAAGCCCGCAGCCGACGATCCTCCAATATTGAACCCGGCTTTCAGGCAAAGACACGCCCACCGGGAAGGTTTGCCTGTTAGCAGATCATGAAGGAATGCTTCGAGCTTTGGCGGATGGCACTTTCGCGCGCGTGGCAGCTGAAAGAGTATTGGCCCGAGTTTCGCATCAAGACCCGACGTTATTGCAAGAAACTCCTTCAGGTTGCTGCAGGATCGGTAAGCTTTTTCATGTGGGCAGCATAGCGACTGCCTTGACGGCAAATCGAAAATTACACGGGCGATTGCTTTTCCGCGCGCTCACGGTCTCGGCGCTGGGCAAGCGGTGGAAGCTAGTTATTATTTTGACCGTATCGACGTGGCGTGCATAGAAAATCAACCACTTGTCACGCGCAAGTCCACCGGGATAAAACAGGCCGCACCAGTGAGCATAATGCCAACCCGAAGTGCCGACGAAGCACCTCGCCGCCATGGGCGCATTTCAAGCGAACCCCTTGCAATTGAGATGCGGCCGACTCACCGTGCAAAATCGAGGCTTAACGGGATCGCAATAACCTCGTCACCTGGCTCGAAACCTGCACTATCCTCGGCAATCTTAATGAGGCCGTTGGTTTCACGCAGCGTTCCGAGTTGGTGTGACCCCTGACCGCGCAGTGCAGTGGCAATGATTCGTCCGGTTGCGTCCACCTTTAGGCGCGCGCGCAGAAACTCCATACGCCCGGGATGACGCTTGAAACCACTGCCAGCAACTGCGGCGAGCTCCGGCATTCCAGGATACGCATTGTGATTCCAGGCCAATACCGCTGGTTCAATGAAAAGCTTGAAGGTGACCAGGCTCGACACAGGATTACCCGGAAGCGCGAAGAAGTGGCTGCGCGCACCAACACGACCAAACGCGAGCGGCTTGCCAGGCTTAATCTTTGCCTTCCAGAAGCTGATCTCACCGATTTCAGAGAATACCTGCTTGACGAGATCGTGATCACCCACGGAGGCGCCTCCGCTGGTAATTACAAAATCGTACTCGCCACTAGACTTGAGCAGGGCGCGCAATTCAGCCGGATCATCGCGAACCGTGCCGCCATCCACTGCATCTACACCCAGCGCCTCGAGCTGCTTTAGCGTCGCCAGACCATTGGACTCGTAAATCTGACCGGGGTTAAGAGGCTCACCGGGCGCCACCAACTCATCACCGGTTGCAACAACCAAGGCACGGGCGCGCACGTACACGGGAACCTCAGCCACGCCGGCGGACGACAGCAGAGCCAGGTCGTAAACCGAAAGTCGCCGACCCGGGGTGTAAAGCACTTCGCCCGCACGAAAGTCCTCAGCGCGGCGCCGCAAATTCTGTCCCGGTTGCACGCTATGCGGAAAAACGACGTTGCCATCCTTGAACTTGATATCCTCCTGGATCACCACGGTATCGGCACCGTCCGGCATGGGGGCGCCGGTAAATATGCGCATCGTGGTACCGGCTGCCAGTGTCGAGGGGACGCCACCGCAGCGCGATTCGCCCTGCAGAGGCAACACGAAGTCGGCGGCGATCAAATCGGCAAGGGCAAAGGCATACCCATCCATCGACGAGTTAGTAAATGCCGGATTGTCGACACGGGCGCGCAGATCCTCGGCGACAAAGCGTCCCAATGCATTGCGCAATGGCACCTTCTCCACCGCACTGGCGGCACTAATACGACCAAGGATTGCCGTTTGGGCGTCTTGTAAGCTGAGCATTTTTTGGACAAGTCCTGTGGAAGTGTGTCTGACTTGCGATTTTGCCGGGCCGGGGAAAGCCGCTCCTGGCATTATTTCGCTGGAAATGCCCGTATTGTGACGCGAGTCGAACCCCAGCGCCAGACGCGCTCGACGTTTCGGATGTGCTTAACGTACCAATATGGTTGGAACAACTTTCTGGGTCCGTGGCCAAAGTACCGGCCATATGCGCACAACGAACAGCAACAGGGCGAACCAGGCCAGTGTTGCGCCCGAGAAAGCAAGCCAGCGGAGATTCGACAGGAAACCCGCAAAAAGCGACAGCACTCCTACGTGCGCCAGACCGAGCTGGCACCAGGCGATCACACCCGTACGGATCGGATTGCCGGTAAACCGCGGCAGCATATGCTCAGCCAGCGCAAAAACTACGAAAGTCAGAAAGCCAAGAGTAAACAAGTGCAATGGTGCAACGCGCGCGAAACCGCCCATAAAAAATGAACCGTTAACCGCGACAAATCCGCCGGCGGCCACCAGGTACATCATGGCAGAATGCACGGCAAAGCGTCCGCTCCATGACATGCTCAGTCCCACATGGTGCAGGCGCGGAACAGCCTTGCGCGGCGCCGCTGCAACGATATCCAGCGCTTGCTGCTTGGTTTGCACACCTAATGCCACGAGATTATTGTCGACCACCAAAGCTGGGATAGTCTTGATGCGCAACCTGCTGGCAAGTTCCTTGCCTTCGGGTTGGCCCAGGTCAACTACCCCGAACTCGAATTCGCGCTCCTCCGACACTTCGCGCCAGATCTTCTCCGCCTGATGACAGGGCGCACACCATTCGGAGACTAGCAATTGGACTTTCAACAGACTCCTCCAGGCGTGGCAATGGGTAGTGTCAATCCTGACAACGCATGCATTGAACGTCGTAACGGTCTATCCATTTGCGCAAGGCTTGCACGGCGTCTGCGCCCGTGTGCAGTCGCGCTAATGCCTCACGCGGATTATCGGGACGCATTATTACGAGCCAGGCGTTGGTGTAGGGGGCAACATTAACAAGGCCGGGGTTGGTCGCGACTAGATTGTTGATCTGCAAGATCTCGCCGCTAAAGGGGGCAGGAATGCCACCGGCCCATTTGCCGGATTCGAGTCGCGCAAGGGGTTTGCCTGCAACTCGATGCGTCCCCGGTTTTTTGAAGAAGATATATTGTACGCGCCCGGCCATGGTCTGCGCCGCATCGGTGACGCCAAGCGTATACGTACCGTCCTGCTCGGGTCGCGCCCAAACGTAGTCCAGATCGTAGTACAGATCTTCCGGCAGCTCACAACCGCGGTATTCAGCCATCACTCACCCCGCCGGTCCGCGTACCTTGACGGTAAGCATGATGTTGATCGCAAACATGCCCATACCAACCCAGCTGATCACACCCCCGATCGTTAGCAGAATCTTGGGCGACCCCAACCAGCCTGCCGCCAATAGCCACAAACCGGCGTTACATACGTACAGCTGCCAGTTTGCCATACGCTCGGAAAACAGGGGGTGGCCAGAGAATCGAGGCAGAACA
>JAKBDW010000070.1:0-7822 GCA_021834245.1 Pseudomonadota bacterium | reverse complement strand
CGCTCAAGCCATCATTCACCTGCCGCCGGTGATTATCCTGGACGAGCCTACCGTTGGCCTCGACCCCATACAAATTCGTGAAATCCGTCACCTGGTGCGTGAGCTGGGCAAGGAACACGGTGTAATTCTCTCAACCCACATCCTGCCCGAGGTGCAAGCCACTTGCGACCACGTGCAGATCATCAACAAGGGTGAAATTGTGCTTAATGACAGCATCGAAGGTCTGTCACAGCACATGCAATCCTCGGCGCTTTCCATCGCATTGCGTAATGTGCCGGACATAGCAATTATCCAGAAAATTGCCGGGGTCAAGTCGGTGCAGGATCAGGGGGACGGCCGGTTGCACATTTTCTACGACCCGTCGACTGATCCGACCGACGCCTTGGTTGAATTGGCAGTACAGAAGCGTTGGGGCCTGTGCGAATTGCTGCCGCAGCGCGCCTCGCTTGAGGACATCTTCGTGCATCTGACCGCGGACGAACCGGAAACACCGAAGGAGGCTGCCGCGTGATTTTAGCCATCGCACGCCACGAACTGCGGCGCCTCTTTCTGTCGCCTCTTGCCTGGGCCATCCTGGCGGTGGTTTTGCTCATTCTCGGATTCATGTTTCTCAGCAACCTGCAGTATTTCGCTCAAGTCCAGTCGCAGCTGTTGAGTATGGGAGGAAGCCAAGGGCTTACTGCGGTAGTGGTCGCACCACTGCTTGGCAATGCGGCCGTGGTGCTGCTGCTGGTGGTGCCGCTTGTGAGTATGCGCCTGATCGCGGACGAGCGCCGCAATAAGACCCTGAGCCTGCTGTTCAGTGCTCCGGTGTCGATGACGCAGATTGTACTCGGCAAGTATCTCAGTCTGGTCGCCTTTCTGTGGCTCACGCTTGCTTTGGTGGCACTGATGCCACTGTCGCTGCTTGTCGGCGGCACACTCGACTTCGGCATGTTCGGCGCCGGACTTCTGGGTCTGGCGTTGCTCACCGCCGGATTCGCGGCGGTCGGTCTTTTCATGTCGAGCCTCACGCAACACCAGGCAGTGGCCGCGATCAGCACTTTCGGGGTGCTCTTGCTTTTCTGGATACTGGACTGGGCTGGCCAGGGTTCCGGGGCATCGGGCGTACTCGGCTATCTCTCGCTGCTCAATCACTATGAACCGTTTCTCGAAGGCATCTTCGATACCAGTGATGCGGTGTATTTGGTGCTGTTCATCGTGACCTTTCTCACGCTGAGCGTGCGGCGACTCGATATGGATCGGCTGGGGGCCTAGGAAGTATGCGCGTATCGCGTCAATCGCGTCTCAAGCTGCGGCTGGCGAGTTCCAGCTTCATTGTTCTGTTTCTGGTCGCAGTCGGACTTCTACTGGCACTGAGCCGGCAGTATCACAGGCAATTTGACTGGACTGAATCGGGTCGCAATAGCCTGTCTCCGGCGAGCGTGGTTCTGCTGCAGCGGCTTACCAAACCAATCAGTATCACGGCATACGCATCCGCTAACCCGGATCTGCGTCGACGCATCACGGAGCTTGTCGAGCGCTACCAGCGCCACGACCCCCGCGTCAGCCTCAAGTTCGTCAATCCCGACACCAACCCGGCACAGGCGCGTAGTGCCGGAGTCCGCTTCGACGGGGAAATGACAGTCGAGTACGGCGGGCAGACTCAAATGGTGGAACAGGTGAGCGAAGGGTCATTGACCAACGCGCTCGCGCGTGTTGGACGCGGCGGCGGCGGCTGGGTCGTATTCTTAAGCGGCCACGGCGAGCGCAGCCCTGAGCGCGAGGCGAACTTCGACCTGTCGACGTGGGCGACGCAGATGACTAAGCGTGGCATCAAGGTGCATACCCTTGATCTTGGTGACAATGGCCAGATCCCGCAGAATACCTCCGTGCTGGTCATCGCCGGTCCGCGCGTTGACTACCTGCCGGGCGAAGTCAAACAGGTGGAAGACTACGTCAACCATGGCGGTAACCTGCTGTGGTTGAGTGATCCTGGACGGCTGAAAGGACTACGACCATTGGCTGAAATGCTTGGCGTCGAATTCCAGCCGGGAGTCATCGTCGATCCGGTATCGCAACTGCTGACCGGGGGGCAGTCGGCCACCTTTGTGGTCGTCACGCGATATGGCCAGCAACCAGTGGTGCGTGGATTCAACCTTATGACCCTATTTCCCGATGCCGGTGGAATCACCTTCGATCCACCGAAGAAGTGGAATGCGCAGGTTATCCTGGATACTGCGCCGTCGGCCTGGTCGGCCGTTGGCCCGCTCACTAAAGTGACCAGCTTTCGCAAGGGGAAGGACATCCCTGGCCCGCTCAATATCGGCGTGGGACTCACGCGCGATCATGATCAACGCCAGCAACGCATTGCCATCATCGGCGACGGAGACTTCCTCTCCAATACCTTCATCGGCAATGGCGGCAACCTGGATCTGGGGATGAATCTGATAAACTGGCTGAGCAACGATGACGCCTATATCAACATCCCGACCCGCATCGCGCCGGATTTGCGCCTTAACCTGACGCGCACCGCGGAGGCTGTCATCGGCTTCGGTTTCCTGCTGGTGCTGCCGCTGGCGCTGGTGGCAAGCGGAATCACGATCTGGTTGCGCAGGCGCAAACGTTGAATTAACCGGAGTTCGCATGAGCAGTCGCTGGTGGCTCAATGTCGGCCTTGCCCTGGTCATCGTGATCATGGGGCTAGTCGTGATTTTCAAACCCGGGATGCACAAGTCGCCTCCGATCCCGCCCCTTACCAGCCTGTCCATGGAGGCCATTACCCACATTCGACTGCAGCGGCCGGACCAGCCAGAGATTGACCTCGAAAAATCCGGCGACCACTGGTTCATGACCGCTCCGCGCAAGGCGCGTGCCAACGGCTTCCGCATCAATGAACTGCTGCATCTCGCAGTGGCAAAGATAGCCACACATTTCAGCGCACCGACAGCGGAGCTCGGCAGATACGGACTGGATAAACCGCGCGCCGAACTCTGGCTGAATGATCAGAAAATCAGCTTTGGCGGCCCGCATCCTCTGAATCCGGATTTTTACATCCTATATAATGGCAGCGTGTACCTCGTGCCTGAGCACTTCGACAACGCCGCGACCGGGCGCCCGTCTGATTTTTTCAGCACACGCCTGATTAATACCGCGGACAAGCCTGTCGCGTTCAGTCTTCCGGGCCTGCACCTTACGCGCAAGCCGGATGGCAGCTGGCAAGTGACTCCACCTAACAAAGATCTGTCGACCGATCGCGTGAATCAGTTTGTCGATGAGTGGCGCTACGCTGAGGCTCTCTCGGTTACTCCCTACTCGGGCCGTCCGGTGATCGACCATATTCGGATTACCTTCGTCCCACGCACAGCGGGCTCCTCTGAGAACAAGCCGGCACCCACCGCCGCGGCCGCAGGTACCGCACCTGGCCCCAAGACCCTTGCGGCTGCACCCGAAGAGCTGGACCTTGGCATTCTGGCGCGCAAGCCTGAGCTGATCCTGTATCGCCACGACGAAGGACTCGAGTATCATTTTCCGGCGGAAATGGCGACACAACTACTGCAGCTCAAGCCTGACTGATACTGCCAGCCGCCCCGATACATGCCGGAGCTTCCGGAAGTTGAAACCACGCGCCGCGGCATCGCGCCCCAGCTGATCGGCCAACAGATCCATGCCGTGGTGGTACGCCAAGCGCAGCTACGTTGGCGCGTACCGCGGGCGCTCATCCACGACCTTCCCGGACAGACGATACGTCAGGTGGAGCGCCGCGCAAAATATCTATTGCTGCACACTGACAACGGCACCGTCATCATGCACCTGGGAATGAGCGGAAGCCTGCGCACCGTGCCCTGCACTACCGAGGCCGGCAAGCACGACCATGTCGACATCGCGCTCGCCAGTGGCAAATGCCTGAGACTGCACGACCCGCGCCGTTTCGGCGCGATACTGTGGACGCGTGACGATCCGGCCGCCCATACGCTGCTGAAGGATCTCGGCCCCGAACCATTAAGCACCGGTTTCACGGGCGAGTATCTGTATGCCCGCACGCGCGCTCGCAAGGGGGCTATTCGCGACCTGCTCATGAATACGCGAGTTGTCGCCGGTATCGGCAACATTTACGCCAACGAGGCGCTGTTTGCAGCCGGTATCCGCCCGCGTCGAGCTGCCGGCAGACTTCGCCGTAACGACTGCGAGCGCCTGGTCAAAGCCATTCAATCGACCCTAAAAAGGGCCATCCGCGCGGGCGGCACAACCCTGCGCGATTTTCAGAATGCCGATGGCCAACCGGGATACTTTCAGCAGGCTCTCGCGGTCTATGGTCGTACTGGCCTGCCCTGCCTGAATTGCGGCAGCCCCATTCAGGCACTCCGTCTGGGCCAGCGCCGCGCCTTTTTCTGTCCCCACTGCCAGGTATAGCTGTTTCTTTAAGTGGCACATTACTTGCTTGTTTGAATAAATTGATTTTCTTGGTTTTTTAGCCGAAACCGTTAGCAGAGGAACGGTCCTGGAAAACCGACCGACGGTCGGGAAAATAGGGCCGCCGGTCCGCGATCGCTATAACCAGCGGCTAACATTCTGATATGTGATAGCAAAACACCCTAGGGCGTGCGTGAAATGACGAACATTGAGCAGCAATTCGAGGTCTACAGCGGCTGGCGCAAAGGCCTGTTCAGCGCGATCAGCGACTTCAGGAGCTGGCTGCGCGCCCAGGAAATCTCCGACGCCCAGGTCGACCAGCGCCTGGAGCAGATTCTTTCCACGCTACGTGATGACAAGCTGTATATCGCCTTCGTCGCCGAATTCTCCCGCGGCAAGTCGGAACTGATCAATGCCATCTTTCTGTCCAGCTTCGGTCAGCGCGTGCTGCCGTCGAGCGCCGGACGCACCACCATGTGTCCAACAGAGCTCATGTACGACCGCAAGAGTGAACCTCTTATCCGCTTGCTGCCGATCGAAACCCGAGCCAGCGGCACCACGGTTTCGGAACTCAAGGGTTTCGCGGATGAGTGGACCACCATCCCCCTCGACATCCACTCTCCGGAAAAGGTTACCAAGGCACTGCAGCACATTGCCGAAATCAAGGCGGTGCCAAAAGACGTCGCACAATCGATGGGACTACACATCGCCGAGGAAGAAACCCAAAACGGCATGCACGTCACCCCTGAAGGATTGGTCGAAATCCCGAAGTGGCGGCACGCAATCATCAATTTCCCGCATCCGCTGCTGGATCAGGGTCTGGTAATCCTGGATACGCCAGGTCTCAATGCGCTGGGTACCGAACCGGAGCTGACGCTGAGCCTGTTGCCAAGCGCACATGCCGTTCTATTCATCCTTGCGGCAGATGCCGGCGTCACCAAGTCCGACATTCAGGTGTGGCACGATTACATTAGCAACCCCAAAGGCGGCCCGGCAAAAGGACGTATGGTCGTGCTCAACAAAATCGACGGTCTGTGGGATGAGCTGCGCGACTGGGAAGAAGTGCAGCGTGAAATCGACCGCCAGATCCACGAAACCGCCAAACACCTCGGCATCAGCGAACACAACATTTTCCCGGTGTCTGCACAGAAGGCGCTGCTCGGCAAGATCAAGAAGGACGAGAAGATTCTGGAGCGCAGCCGCATCCGCACCCTGGAAAGCGCGCTAGGCAAGGAAATGCTGCCGGCCAAACGCGATATCGTGCGCGAGAACATCGGCGGCGACATGGCTGACGTCATCAAGGCCATGCGGCTCGTCATCATGCAGCGTCTCAAGGGCGTTTACGAGCACATGGAAGAGCTGAGCGGCTTGAGCGGTAAGAACATGGACGTTATCGACCACATGATGCAGAAGGTTCGCGTCGACAAGGAACATTTCGAGAAGAGCCTGCAGCGCTTTCAGGCTACACGCAGCATCTTCTCGCAACAGACCAACGTGCTGTATTCGCACCTCAATCTCAAGAGCATCGACAAGATGATCGCCGAGACCAAGCACGACATGGAAATCAGTCTAACGACCTCTGGACTGAAATCGCGCATGCAGGCGTTCTTCAAGCAGATGCACACCACTATGGAAGACGTCGCGAAACAGGCGCAGGAAATCAAGGAACTGATGGAGGGTGTTTACAAGAAATTCCAGGAAGAGCACGGCCTGTCGAACATCAAGCCACACGGGTTTTCCGTAATGAAGTACCTGCGCGAAATAAAGCGTGTTGAAGACAAGCACATGCAGTTCATTAATGGCATGTCGCTGCTGATGACCGAGCAGAAATCGGTCACCAAGAAATTCTACGAATCGGCGGTCGCCCGCATTCGGGCGATATTCGCCACTGCCAATCGCGACGCCGACAACTGGCTCAAGACGATCATGTCGCCGATGGAATCGCAGGTGCGTGAACACCAGGTACAGTTGCGCCGGCGCCTGGAAAGCATAAAGCGCATCCACAAGGCGAGCGATACACTGGAGGACCGGATGAACGAACTGAAACATGTACGTGACGGCATGCGTGATCAGGAAAAGGCGCTCGAAACGCAGGTCGACACAATCACCCGGATACTCAGCTCGAAGGAAGAAGCCACGGGCGGCGACGCACCATCGATCGATATCGATCTGTCGGCCTAAGAATCGGCTGCACTTACCGTCGCGGGAAATCAGTATTTCTCGGCTGCCGCATCCTGCTTTCAGGTGGCAGTGATACTGTTCTACTCAGTCGGCGCAGCTGGGCAGACTCAACCTAAACGCCGACAATTATTGCGCACAGTGGTATTGGTGCGCTCCTGGTGCCGCTAAAGAACGTAAATGACTGCGCATTGTAAAACTTACTTCCACGGAACAATGCTCCAATGATTTACGGCACAGGGCCTGCTCATCGGATTTGACGCGGCGCCGGCCTGCCGACACAAGATCACACGCTAGTTGTCAATACCAAAACCGCTGTTAGTCAGAACTTATAAATAAGCAAAAAAAGTTCGTCCGCGCGAAAAGCAGTGAAGTGCTGCAAGAAGCCAGAAAATATACGAGAAGGGACTTCTTCCCTGAAAACCAATGGCACACTGTCCGCGTCACCGTTGGAGTGCCGAGGACACGCGAGCGAGTCATTGCTCAATTCCCTCCACCCATCACCTTAGAACGCGTTGCTTCGCCTAGACTTATGCCACCTTTCGGCGTAAAGGAGCCGGGGTTTCTCGGCATATTGGCGCCAGCGATCATCACGTCTGGAACGGGCCTCTCGTGGGTTGACTTAAAGCTTCCTTGGTTTTCGATCGCGTGGCAACTGCCGCCAGCGGCGCGCGCTTCGGCGCACGGAACGATTCGCCATCGAGCACCAGACAATAGGCATTGTGGCGCAGCCGATCGAGCGTCGCCAAAGCAAGCAGCCGGTTGGCGGCAAATGCCTGATCCCCTTCGCCGAAGTCCAGATTGCTCGTGACGATCGCGGCAGTCTGCTCGTCGCGCTCGCCGATCAAATTGGAGTTCCCAGTATTTAATGGAGAGTGAAACTCTAGAATTTCACGCCCCATGGGAGGTACTACATGGTCACGAAACGAAGTTGCAGTCATGTGCGCCCTACATATCAGTTCATCGAGGCCAATAAGAAGCATTACAGTATTGAAGCTATGTGCCGGTTACTGGAGGTTGCCCCCAGCGGCTACCACGTATGGCTCAAGAAACCGATCTCAGATCGCGCGCAGGAAGATGCCAGATTGGGCTTCCCCCGTTCTCACGGACACTTCCGGGCTACAATTCGAGCATAGGAGGAAGACCAATGAGCAGTCAACGATTCTCACCGGAGTTCAAAGACGAAGCGGTCCGACAGATAGTCGAACGTGGTTATTCTGTCGCTGAAGTATCGGAACGCCTGGGCGTGTCG
>JAKBDW010000442.1:0-8010 GCA_021834245.1 Pseudomonadota bacterium | reverse complement strand
TCTTGCGGAACAATCCTTTGGCGAAATCGTCGCGCGCATCTGCCTGATCGGAATGCTGGATAATGATGAACCCGATGCGGATGTCGACCAGGTGTCTCTCATGACATTGCATGCCGCCAAAGGACTTGAATTTCCGCACGTGTTTATTGCTGGAATGGAAGAAGGCCTCCTGCCCCATCGCAACAGCATGGAGCAGGACACGATCGAAGAAGAACGCCGTCTCGTATACGTCGGCATAACTCGCGCGCGCAAAACCTTAAGTTTTTCCCTGGCGCGACGCCGAAAGCGCCACGGCGAGATCATCGACTGCGAGCCAAGCCGTTTCCTCTCCGAGCTGCCAACCGACGACCTTCAATGGGAAAATGAAGGCGGGCCCGCCGATCCACAACAGCGCCAGGAACGCGCCGACGCACACCTGGCAAATCTGCGCGGATTGCTCGGCCCTCAGTGATCACCGCCACTACATTGTTGCAAGCGGCTGAACAGCGGTTCGGTATCTGGAAAGCAGTTCCGCATCCGCTTAACTTCCGCCGCTTTGCTCAGAAGCACGGGAATTCCGCCTGTGGCGGCCCGAATTCTTCCCGCACTTGAGACGTGATGCGTGCACATTAACCGCTCCAATTTTCAGAACAATCTCGAGGCCATCTGCAGAAACAGCCGGGCCCGCGGCCGTCACTGTGCGCTTATCCTTTTCAGTATCGACCGTTTTAAGCTCGTCAATGGCCGCTTTGGACATAAGCGCGCCGATGCAGTACTTAATGACCTTGCTAAGATCGCCAAAAGAACCCTCGGCACGCGTGGCAAGTTTGGTCGCTGGGCAGGTGATGAATTTCTATGCGTAGTGCCAAATGCGAATCAACAGAGAGCTGCGGCAATTGCAGCAGAATTGCGGATTGCTATCGCCAACACGGCTTTTCGGGTCGATTCCGCAATCATTAATATCACCGCAAGCTTCGGACTGGCCACGTTTCCTGACGATGGCCAAGATGTAAAGACATTGCTGGTGTCCGCGGATGAGGCCTTGCATCACGCGAAACAAACAGGTCGCAATCGCATTGTCGCGGCGGCGAACCTTAAGCATCACGCAATGCATATGGGACATGAACTAGTTACGGCTTTGCGCGAGGAACGCGTGATGCCCGCATACCAGCCAATTGTCGACGTTCAATCGGGAAAAATTGTTGCGGAAGAGGCTCTGGCACGAATTATCGGCACAGACGGCCAGGTTGTTGCGGCCGAGGAATTCATGGCTGTTGCCAGCCAGTTTCAGCTGACGCATAGAATCGACCGCACTGTCGTTCTAAGCGCATTTCACCGCTACTTGTCATACGTACATAAACAGAAGCCGATCACCCATTTCGTAAATATCTCTGGAGATCTGCTGCGCCATCCGGAGCTATTCAAGGAACTGCTCGGATCCGCGAAAAGCCTCTACGCGTCTGATCAAAGCATGATAGCGCAGAACTTTCCTCTGGTTATAGAAATCACCGAGCGCGAACTGCTTGACAGCCCTGAACTTACGCGCCGCATGCTCGATCCGTTTCTTGAGCTAGGTTTGCAACTGGCATTGGATGATTTTGGAAGCGGCTATTCGTCATTTCATTATCTCGCTGATCTGCCGGTTTCGTATCTTAAGATTGACGGTCGCTTCACACAGTACATTGCGGAACCCCGCGTGCGGGCTATCGTGCGCGGGATCCAGAACACCGCCACCGAACTCGGCCTAGTGACTCTCGCGGAACACGTGGAAAATGCCGAGCAGGTTGATGCACTGCGCGAAATCGGCGTGAACTGGGCCCAGGGTCATTACTACGGCGCAGCAATGCTGGACCAACACGAAGCCGACGTGCGCCGCCAAATGAGCATCAACTGGTCCGATGGCTTTTACTATCAGAAATCCAACTCAAATTGCTAGGCTGTAAAATCCGCTTGTAAACGCCGACGAACAGACCGCAGGTTGGCGCATCGCCGGACCAGCGCGCAATGTCGGTCAATCTTCGAAAGGATACCCAAGTGGGATGCAATGGGTATTGGAGTGCCTTGTTCGCACCGCTTCCTTAGGCTGGCGTTGCCGAGCCATGATCATCAATCCGGACAAATGTCGCCCCCTGTGACCAGCGTGCGAATTACATCGCTAGACTCAATGCACGCCGGACGGTTAACTTTAGTGAAAAGTGCCTATTTGCTTGCAGGCCTTATCGATAGCATCGCGAATGGCTTATCTATTTCGCGTGCTTGCAATCCAGCCGTTACTAAGGAAACAGAAAATGGCTAATGACAATCGCACAAAAATAACTCCCAGGAGAACAGCTGAATCCGCCACCATGTTGGCAAACATCAAACGAGCGATGGCTATAACTGCCAAACTCAACCGTTTGACGTTCAACGATGCGGACGAAGTGCGAACCTTGTTTAACGAACTCCTTGGCAAGAAAGTGGACGACAGCTTTTTATTGATTCCACCGTTCTACACAACCGGCGGGGTCGATATCAGGGTCGGGCGCAATGTTTTCGTCAACCAGAATTGCACCTTTTATGATCATGGGGGAATCGATATCGCGGACGATGTGATGATCGGACCGAACGTTAGCCTTATTACCTCTGCTCATCCCATTAAACCTTCCCAGCGGCGGGACTTCGTAATTGCAAAGCCTATCGTGATTGAAAGGAACGTCTGGATTGCAGCCGGCGCCACGATTATCGGCGGAGTGACGGTAGGCGAGAACTCTGTCGTCGCAGCGGGATCCGTGGTCAGCAAAAACGTCCCACCGAACACGCTTGTCGGAGGAAACCCGGCGAAGGTAATTCGCTCAATTGCCGACTGACGGAATGCCGGCGTGCGCCAGCCAGCGGAAATTTTGGCAGAAACATTGCCACTTCGCGCATAGAGCGGGGAACAGCGTGGCGCAGCGCAATCCAGTCACCCCTGAGTAGACAGTCTAGCGGCCGAGACATTTAACAATTGCGGGCAGCGCTGCCTCAGCAGCCGCGCGTCCCGCGGCAAGGGCCTCCGCTCCACGATAAAACTCAAATGAATCTATGCTGCTAACGTCCGGCACAAGCATTACATCGGGGGCAGAAATGGTGGAGCGCAATTGCACGTTCTGTGCCTGCATAATTGCCATGACCTGATCCAACACCTGGCGCGCGCGCCACGTCGGCTGGACCAGTCGCTCGCCAACGCTATGGTGGCTGTCCAGCAAATCCTGCAGCCATTGTCGCAACCCCTCTACCGGCCCTATCCATGGCTGCTGCAGCAACTGGTTAACGCGATCTTCCCATTGATGTGCGCGCACCGGCTGCATTTCCCGCTTGGTGAACGCACGCGCGCCGGAATGCGCAGCCACAGCAAGTACCGGGCCTCCAAATCGCTCTCTCGCCACGTCGAACGGCAGCGGATTAACCACCCCACCATCAATGAAATAGCGGCCATCGAGAAAATAGGGCGAAAAAATCCCAGGCACGGAAATGCTGGCACGCACGACATCCACGAGAGATCCCCGATCCAACACCACCTGCTCGCCGGTTTCAAGGTCGGCAGCAATCGCCGCATAGCCGATATCAAGATTTTCAATGACGCGGCCACCCATTTTTTGGTTCAAAAAGTCCATTACCTTCTTGCCGGAAACCAAACCGCCTGATGGAAGATCCGGCAAGAAGAGCTGCAGCGTCTGTTTCCAATCAAAGGTCGTCGCGATATCCAAAAGTTCCGGCAGTGGCATACCGCTTGCAAAGAGTGCGCCGATTTCGGCGCCGACACTGGTCCCGGCAATTGCACGCACGCGGATCCCCTCTTCCGCGAGCACCTGAAGCACACCTATATGCGCTAGGCCGCGCGCACCCCCACCACCAAGGGCAAGAACCACAGAGTTTTCATTGGCGGTTTTTCGCATGTCCGTTTCACGAATCCAGCCGCAAGACGCCAGTCACCAGCTTAAACCAAAATACAAGCGCGCAAAATTCGGTGCGGCAAGCGAACTCACTAGGCGAGCTCACGCCAGGCTTGCTATGCTGATCGTCGCTGCAGTTGACTAAGCAGCAGAAATCGGAGGAATTTCGTCAATGTGGAACAACTTTTCCCGGATTTTGTTCGTATTCGGGCTCATTATGACGGGTATCGCGGCCTACCTCTATTGGGGATACGGCGCGCAGCTGCGCCAGCAGATTTCTGAGCTGGACCAAAAAAACCAGGACACAAAGATGGAGAACGTGCGTCTGAAGGAAAATGTGATTTACCTGTCCAGTCAGCTGAGCGAGGAAGTCGCCAAAATCTCCAAACAAAAAGAACAAGAAATTGCCAAAGTCCGCAGCACTCGGGACGAGATGATTAAAAGCCTGCAGCAGGAAGTCGCACAGGGACAGGTAAAGATCACGCAACTTGCCGATAGGCTGTCAGTCGACATTGTGAACAAGATACTGTTCCCGTCGGGCCATGCAGAAATCAGCCAGCAGGGGCGCCAAGTACTCAGACGCGTTGGCGCGGTCCTTTCCAAGGTGCAGGACAAAACGATACGCGTCGAGGGATACACTGATAACGTACCGCCTGGCAAACCACTGCGCAACCGCTATCCGACAAATTGGGAGCTGTCCACGGCACGCGCAACAAACGTGGTGCGCTTCCTGCAAGAGGACGCCGGCGTTAGTCCAGCAGCCATGGAGGCGGTTGGAATGGGGCAATATCATCCTGTCGCGAGCAACAAGACGACCCTGGGTCGAAGCGAGAACCGCCGCATCGAGATCGTCCTTTTCCCGCGTTTCAGCGCGTTGGCCGATAGCTTGGCGCCACCAAAGTCAAACGCCAGCAAGCCCGCGAAGTCGCCGTCAGTCTCCCCCCGGGGAGAAAGTGCGCACCCAGCAAGCGGCCAGGGCACTGCGCCACAAAATCGGCCAGCCGCCGTAAAGTAAACGGCTCGACTGGATCCAAGCTGTCGACTAGTGATTCAAAAAGCCCAAAGCCATTTCTGCCTACCTGCCGGACAAAGCACCGAAATGGGACCCTGGCCGGCACGGGCTGTCTCTTTATTTACCGGCTACGACAAGCGGTCAAGACCTCCCACGCGCTGCAGTCCCCGGGGCGGAAGGCGACGCCCGCCGGCTCTGCAAGCTAGCGCCGCATAAGCAAATTCTGCCTGGTTCTCGAAGCCGGAATTGAAAATGCACGGTCCCGGTTTCGGATCGGACACTGGCACCGG
Source organism: Pseudomonadota bacterium (assembly GCA_021834245.1). GTDB lineage: Bacteria > Pseudomonadota > Gammaproteobacteria > Acidiferrobacterales > UBA6901 > JAJXUF01. The sequence goes on along the minus strand of JAKBDW010000442.1, from coordinate 2,818 downwards.
TACTGTCGGCCGTTTTGAATTACCCGCCAGTTCGTTTATAGTTTTGTTGTCAACGCGCTCCAGACCGAGCGACCGGCACCAGAGGTAAGGCCAAAGTCCAAAAGAGCATTACAACTTTTCAAGGTCACAACATGCAAACAACGGCGCCTGACAAAACATTCTACACCGCATTTCGCGGCTATTTCACGAGCCTGCTCAGCTGGAACCAGCTGGACGAATTCTGGAATGTGGTGCGCCGGCAAGCAGCCGCGGGCTGGTATGTGTACGCGGTAGGCGAAGAGGTGCCCACAGCACCGAGCAGCGCCGATCAGGTGCTCAACTTTGTCCAGGAAATCGACGCCCTGCTGCATAAAGAACACGACGAAGACTACTGTGGCATCGTTTATACCGACAGCAAGACCGAACCAACCTTCGTCAAGATTTTCGATCCGAACAATCTTGGCGTCTCGTGCGGCTCAAGCGACAATCCGCCACTACCTGGGTGGATCCTGAGCCGGATCGCCCCGCAGCCATTGCAGGATCGGCGCCCGCTTCCGGGCAACAGGCGCCGTTGGTGGCAGAAAGTCTGGGCGTGATAGGTCTCAGCTGCGACCGATTCGATTGAAACGCGCGCCGGGAATAATGATATAACACGGGGACAACGGTCGCGGAAACCCCAATGCGGACGGAAAAACTCGATTCAGTTCTTACGGAAGAGCGGCGTTTCCAGCCCCCAGCGGCGTTCAGCGCGTCCGCGCACATTAAGTCTCTTGCCGAATACCAGGCACTGCGCGATGCCGCCGCGCGCGACCCGGTTTCTTTCTGGGCAGATGTTGCGCGACGCGAACTGAGTTGGCATAAACCTTTTTCGACTGCACTCGACGAGTCGCGCGCGCCCTATTACGCCTGGTTCCTTGGGGGCTCGCTCAACGTTTCATATAACTGCATAGACCGTCACCTGCCTGACCATGCGGACAAGACTGCGATTCTGTTCGAGGGCGAGCCCGGAGACATTCAGCACATCAGTTATGGCGAACTGCACCGGCGCGTCTGCCGTTTTGCCAACGCACTGCAAGCGCGGGGTATCGGCCACGGCGACCGAGTAGTGATCTATATGCCTATGGTTCCCGAGGCAGTCGTCGCCATGCAGGCCTGCGCCCGTATCGGCGCCATTCACTCCGTGGTTTTTGGCGGATTTTCCTCGGGATCTCTGCACGACCGTATCGAGGACGCTGGTGCACGCGCGGTCATCACCGCAGACGGGGGGCACCGTGGCGGTCGTGTCATAGAACTCAAGGCGCAATGCGATAATGCGCTTGCCAGCGGCTGCCAGACCGTTGAAACCGTGTTTGTTCTGCGGCGCGCCGGCAATCCAGTGCACATGCAACCTGGTCGCGACATCTGGTGGACGGAAGCCGAGGAAAACCAGCCCGATAAATGTGAGCCGGTCTGGGTAGACAGCGAGCATCCTCTCTTCCTGCTCTACACTTCGGGATCCACCGGAAAACCGAAGGGCATCCAGCATGCCAGCGGTGGGTATCTCGCAGTAACCGCGGCAACCATGAAATGGGTATTCGACATTCGCGATGCGGATGTTTTTTGGTGCACCGCCGATATCGGCTGGGTCACCGGGCATAGCTACATTGCGTATGGACCCCTGGCATGCGGCGCTACCATCCTGATGTACGAAGGTGCGCCCACAATCCCTGACGCAGGGCGATTCTGGAAGATCTGCGAGCATCACCGCGTAACCATCTTTTACACGGCGCCGACCGCCATTCGCGCCCTCATGAAACTTGGCGACTCCTTTCCAAGCAAACACGATCTATCGTCTCTGCGACTCCTAGGAACCGTAGGTGAGCCGATCAACCCTGAGGCCTGGATGTGGTATCACCGTGTCATTGGCGCCAAGCGCTGCCCCATCGTCGACACCTGGTGGCAGACGGAAACCGGAGCCATCATGCTATCGCCTGTCCCGGGTGCTGTCCCTACCAAACCCGGATCCTGCACACTACCTCTTCCCGGGATTGATGCCGACGTCGTGGACGACGACGGACACAGCATCTCTAATCCAGAGCAAGGCGGGCAGCTTGTTATTCGCAGACCATGGCCATCAATGCTGCGAGCTGTGTGGAATAACGACAAGCGCTATCGTGAAACATACTGGGGGAAATTCGAAGGCCGTTACTACCTCGCAGGTGATACCGCCCACCGCGATCGGGACGGTTATTTCTGGATCATGGGACGTGCCGATGATGTACTGAAGGTTTCCGGTCACCGGTTGGGCACGATGGAAATCGAATCGGCGCTCGTCGCACATCCGCGCGTTGCGGAGGCTGCAGTCGTGGGGAAACTGGACGAGATCAAGGGGGAGTCCATCTTCGCCTTCGTAGTGACCAAGAGCGAACGACCCAGGGACGCAGCCGCCTTGGCACTGGCCGAGGAGCTGCGCGCGTGGGTGGGAAAGCAGATCGGCCCGATCGCGAAACCGGATCAAATCCGTTTCGCAGAAAACCTGCCCAAGACCCGCTCGGGCAAGATCATGCGCCGACTACTGCGCGCCATTGCTCGGGGCGAGCCAATCCAACAGGACATCTCTACCTTGGAAAATGAAGACATCGTCAAGCAACTCCAGGGCGAAGACTGAAACCAAACCAGCCGCGGCCGCCGACTTCGACGTCACATGGTGGTGCCGCAGCGCACACATCCAGACGCTGTGGCCCACTCTGTTTCGCCACCGCCCGCGAATTGCGGCGCGCCGCGAACGCCTTGAGTTGCCGGATGGCGATTTTATCGATCTCGACTGGAGCAAAAACGCTACCGGTCCGTTGGTAGTGAT
>JAKBDW010000491.1:0-8040 GCA_021834245.1 Pseudomonadota bacterium | reverse complement strand
GTGGCATCGATTACCTGGGCATAGATGTGGCGAGGAGTGCGATGCACGCACAACCGCGCAGCCTTGAGTATGGCAATCTTCTGCCGGGTCTTGTGTACGCGCCGTGCGCGTGCCTGTGCCTTGTTCATAATTTGCTACGCTGCCTAATAAGGTATCCTGGAACTACTTCTTCTTCGCCTCTTTGCGAACCACATGTTCGTCGCTATAGCGTACGCCCTTGCCCTTGTACGGCTCCGGCTCGCGATACCGGCGAATTTCCGCGGCCACCTGTCCAACTAGTTGTTTGTCCGCACCGCGCACGACGATTTCGGTCTGACTCGGCGTCTCGACAGTGATTCCTTCCGGTACGGAGTAAACCACCGGGTGGGAATAACCGAGCGACAGGTTGAGCTTCTTACCCTGGATCGCCGCTCGATAGCCGACACCGATAATCGTGAGCTTTTTCTCGAACCCCTTGCTGACGCCCGCCACCATGTTATTGACCAGGGCGCGTGTTGTGCCCGACATGGCATTGGAAAGCGCGGATTCGTCCGCTGCTTCAAAGCTCATTGATCCGTCGTTCACCGCCAGCTTGACCAGCGGATGCACGCTGTATTGCAGCTGCCCCTTGGGACCCTTGATGCTCAGCATACTGCCCGCGAGCTTGGCTTCTACGCCCTTCGGGATGCTAACCGGATATTTCGCGATTCTGGACACTGTTCGGCACCTATCAAGAAACCACGCACAGCACTTCGCCGCCAAGCCCCGCCTTGCGAGCCGCTCGGTCGGTCATGATGCCGTGCGACGTCGACACGATCACCACACCTAAACCTCCGGATATGGTCGGCAGATCGTCCTTGCCTTGATACTCGCGCCGTCCGGGTGTGCTGACACGGTCGATTCGCTCTATAACCGGGCGTCCCGCGTAGTACTTCAGGCGAATTTCCAGAAGCGGCTTGCTGCCAGCCTGTTGGACACTGAAGTCCTCAATGTAGCCTTCTTCCTTCAAAACCTTTGCGATTGCCTGCTTGACCTTGGAAGACGGCATGCGCACGCCGATCTTCTCTGCTGCCTGGCCATTGCGAATGTAGGTCAGCATGTCGGCGATTGGGTCAGTCATGCTCATATGATCTTATTCCTGTATCTTGCTCGGCGACCTTACCAGCTCGCCTTGACGACGCCCGGCGCTTCGCCGCGCATCATGATTTCGCGCAACTTGTTGCGGCCCAGCCCAAACTTGCGGTAATAGCCACGCGGACGTCCAGTTAGGCCGCAACGATTGCGGATCCGGCTACGGCTAGAGTCGCGCGGCAGCTTCTGCAGCTGGATTTGCGCCTGATAACGCTCCTCGTCGCCGACCTTCATGTCGTAAATCATGGCCTTGAGCTCGCTACGGCGCTTGGCGTATTTGGCGACCAGGGCCTTGCGCTTCTCGTCGCGCACAATCATTGATCTCTTTGCCATGGTTTCCTCAGTTCTTGATCGGAAAATTGAAGGCGAGCAGCAAAGCACGCGCTTCATCGTCGGTTTTCGCGCTGGTCGCGATGGAAATGTCCATGCCACGAAGAGCATCAATCTTGTCGTAATCGATCTCGGGGAAAATGATCTGCTCCTTGATGCCCATGGAGTAGTTGCCCTGACCATCGAAGGAGCGCCCCGACAGCCCGCGGAAATCGCGCACCCGAGGAATTGCGATGGTAATCAGGCGGTCAAGAAACTCGTACATGCGGTTTCGACGCAAGGTTACCTTGCACCCGATGGGCCAGTTTTCGCGCACCTTGAAGGCCGCAACGGACTTGCGCGCGCGCGTCATCACCGGTTTCTGGCCCGCAATCTTTTCCATATCGGCCATGGCATTCTCCAGCACCTTGCGGTCAGCCAAGGCTTCGCCCACGCCCATGTTGAGCGTGATATGGGTAATGCGCGGTACCTGCATCGGGTTCTTGTACCCGAACTTCTTAATCAGGTCCGGCATCACTGTCTTTCGATAATATTCTTGCAATCTCGCCATCGCGACTTTACCCGTTAGATGTCAGCGACTTCGCCGCTGCCGCGGAAGAAGCGCACCTTGCGTCCATCTTCCAGCACTTTGAAACCAACCCGTTCGCCCTTGCTGGCGCCGCTGTTGTAAAGCGCCACGTTGGAAATGTGAATGGGCGCCTCTTTTTCTATGATCCCGCCAGTAACATTCTTGTTCGGATTCGGACGCGTGTGACGCTTGACCATGTTGACGTTCTCAACCAGCACACGATTCTCCGGAAGCATGCGCAGAATGGTTCCGCGCTTGCCCTTGTCCCGGCCTTTACGAATGATTACCTGATCGCCTTTACGTATCTTGTTCATAATCCGCCCACCCTCACAGCACTTCCGGCGCAAGGGAAATGATCTTCATGAACTTCTCGGTGCGCAGCTCGCGCGTGACAGGGCCGAAGATGCGCGTTCCAACTGGCTGGTGCTGCGGATTCAGCAGCACTGCGGCGTTGGTATCAAAGCGGATGACGGATCCGTCTGCCCGCCGTACACCTTTGCGCGTACGCACGATAACGGCATCATAAACATCGCCTTTCTTGACGCGGCCACGCGGGATTGCTTCCTTGATGCTGACCTTAATGACGTCACCAATGCCTGCGTAACGGCGCTTGGATCCGCCCAGCACCTTGATGCATTGCACCGTTTTGGCTCCGCTGTTGTCTGCCACCGACAACATGCTCTGCATCTGAATCATGACCTAGACTCCGCACTCAAACTCGTTACGCCGCCAATCCAGCGGTAAAGCGGCTAATTTTATCATTCTCTGGCTTTACATCAAACCGTTTTGCGCCGGGACTTAGACCGCGACAGCCTTTTCCAGCACTTTGACCAGCTTCCAGCTCTTGGTCTTGGACAGGGGGCGGCATTCCTCGATCAGCACCAGATCGCCTTCCTGACAGTCGTTGTTCTCATCGTGCGCATGCAACTTGGTGCGGCGACGGATGAATTTTCCGTATAGCGGATGCGGCACCCGGCGTTCGATCTCGACGGTGATGGTCTTGTTCATCTTGCTGCTTACCACGCGTCCGCTTAGGCTGCGCGCAGTGTGTGCGTCTTCACTCATTGCCCGCTACCCCTTTTTGATTCTGCACCGTACGCATGCGCGCGATGTCGCGCCGCACCTTACGCATCTTGGAGTTGTTTGCCAGCTGACCGGTCGCCTTCTGCATGCGCAGATTGAACTGCTCCTTCAGCAGGCCGTCCAGCTCCTGGGTTCTGGCTTCCGCCGACATGTTTCGGATATCTTTGGCTTTCATATATCTACCTGTCAGATCAACTGCCGGCCCACGAATGCCGTTCTTACCGGCAACTTCGCCGCCGCGAGTTTGAATGCGCTCCTGGCGTCGGCCTCACCAATTCCCTCCATCTCATATAGGACGGTACCGGGCTTTACTTCCGCGACCCAGTACTCGGGATTGCCCTTGCCGCTGCCCATACGCACTTCAAGAGGCTTCTTCGAAATCGGCTTGTCCGGGAAAATGCGGATCCAGACACGGCCACCACGCTTGATCGAGCGTGTCAGCGCGCGACGCGCGGCTTCGATTTGGCGTGCCGTGACGCGTCCGCGGGTGGTTGCCTTGAGGCCGAATTCACCGAAGCTAACCTTGTTGCCGCGGGTCGCGACACCGCGATTGCGACCTTTGTGCTGCTTGCGAAATTTAGTTCGTTTTGGCTGCAACATCTAAGTTACTCCGTGCTCAGGCCATTGCCTTTTTGGCAGAATCTGGCTCAACCTGGGCTTGCTCCGAGCGGTCCAGGATCTCGCCCTTGAATATCCACACCTTGACGCCGATGACGCCGTAGGTCGTATGGGCTTCAGCCGCGCCGTAGTCGATGTCGGCCCGCAGCGTATGCAGCGGCACGCGTCCCTCGCGATACCATTCAGTGCGCGCTATTTCCGCGCCATTGAGGCGGCCAGCGCACATGATTTTGATACCGAGCGCACCCAGACGCATGGCGTTCGTCACCGCACGCTTCATTGCGCGGCGGAACATGATGCGCTTTTCCAGCTGCTGACAAATATTTTCCGCAACCAGCAACGCGTCGAGCTCGGGCTTACGTACTTCCTCGATAGAAATATGTACCGGCTGTCCGGCAGCCAGGGTGAGTTCCTGGCGCAGCTTCTCAATATCCTCGCCCTTCTTGCCGATCACGATTCCGGGACGCGCGGTATGCACCGTCACGTTGATGCTTTGCGCCGGACGCTCGATGACAATGGTGCTCACTGCCGCGTGTGCCAGCTTCTTCTTGAGCCGGTCGCGCAGCATGATGTCCGAGGCGAGGTTGGCGGAATAATGCTTGCTGCCTGAATACCACTTGGCAGTCCAGTCGCGGATAACCCCGAGACGCAGCCCGTTAGGATTGATCTTCTGTCCCATCAGTTACTCCCCTTCTTGGCCTTGCGGGCCGGCTTGCGGCTCGCCGTATCCGACACCGTGATGGTGATGTGGCTGGTGCGCTTCAGAACCCGCACGCCGCGGCCCTTGGCGCGCGCATGAAAGCGCTTCATCGTCGGGCCTTCATTGATCTCCACCGCCTGCACCTTGAGCTCATCAACATCAGCCCCTTCGTTGTGCTCGGCGTTGGCAATCGCGGATTCCAGAACCTTCTTCACCGGCAATGCTGCCTTGCGCGTGCTGAACTGCAGGATCTCAAGGGCGCGTTCGACCGGCAGACCACGGATCTGATCTGCAATGAGCCGGCCTTTCTGCGGTGACAGGCGGGTGAATCTGAGGATTGCGGATGCTTGCATCGCGGCTATTACTCCGTCGTGGCCTTCTTATCGGCCGTATGCCCTTTGAACGTCCGCGTCGCCGCGAATTCGCCCAACTTGTGGCCAACCATGTTTTCCGTGACAAGAATCGGCACATGCTGTTTGCCGTTGTGCACGGCAATCGTCAGGCCGATGAAGTCGGGCATAATCGTGGAACGACGCGACCAGGTCTTGACCGGTCGTTTGCTGCCCTCGACGCGCGCCTTCTCGACCTTAGCGGTCAGGTGCGCGTCAACGAAAGGTCCTTTCTTGATTGAACGTGCCACGGTTTACGCCTCTCTCGTCTTGTTGCGACGCCGAACGATCATACCGTCGGTACGCTTGTTCATGCGCGTCTTGTATCCCTTGGTCGGAGTGCCCCACGGACTCACCGGGTGACGACCACCTTTGGTGCGGCCCTCGCCACCACCATGCGGATGGTCGACCGGGTTCATTGCCGTTCCGCGCACTGTCGGCCGGATGCCACGCCAACGGCTTGCGCCGGCCTTGCCCAACTTACGCAGCGAATGCTCAGCATTGCCAACTTCGCCGATGGTGGCACGGCATTCGACATGTACCTTGCGCACTTCACCGGAACGCAGGCGAAGCTGTGCGTAGCTGCCTTCGCGCGCGACGAGCTGTATCGCAGCGCCTGCCGACCGCCCGAGCTGGGCACCGCGGCCCTGCTTGAGCTCCACACAGTGAATCGTGCTGCCCACGGGGATATTACGTAGCGGCAGGCAATTGCCTGGTTGAATCGGCGCGTCGGCACCGGACAGCACTCGGCTGCCCGCGCCTATGCCCTTGGGGGCGATGATGTAGCGCCGTTCCCCGTCCGCGTACAGCACGAGCGCGATATTGGCGCTGCGGTTCGGATCATATTCGAGACGCTCGACATGGCCGGCAATGCCATCTTTATCGCGTCGGAAATCAACCAAGCGATAATGCCGCTTGTGGCCACCGCCGCGGTGCCGCACGCTGATGCGGCCATAGTTGTTGCGGCCGCTGATCTTCGATTTCTTTTCCACGAGACCGGCGTATGGGGCCCCCTTGTGCAACTCAGGGTTGACCACCTTGATAAGGGCGCGCCGACCGGCGGACGTAGGTTTGACTTTTACAATTGCCATTGATGTGTCCCCGTTACTTCGCCTGGCCGCCAACGAATTCAATGTCGTGGCCGGCTTTAAGCCGGACATATGCCTTCTTCGTGTCTTGCCGCCGTCCCGGAGTCCGCCCCTGACGCTTGACCTTGCCCTTGGTGTTTGTCACCGTAACCGAGGCAACCTCGACGCTGAACATCTTTTCCACCGCCTGCTTGATCGCGGGTTTGGTCGCATCGGGACGCACACGGAACACGAACTGACGGTTTTTGTCCGCGACGCGGCTGCTCTTCTCAGAAATATGCGGCGCCAGAATGACGTGATACAGATCCTGTTCGTTCATGCCAGCATCTCCTCAAAGCGCTTCAGTGCCGATACCGTCATGATGACCTTTTCGTGGCGGATCAGACTGAGCGGATCAACATGCTGCACCGCGCGCACATCGACCTTGTGCAGGTTGCGCGCAGACAGTTGCAAGTTCTCATCGGCGTTGTCCGTCACAATAAGGGCATCGACAGCCCCGAGCTTGCTGAGTTTTGCAACCAGACTCTTGGTCTTGGGTGCTTCCACTTTAAATCCATCGACTGCCACCAGGCGTTCCTGGCGCAACAGTTCGGACAGTATGGCGCGCATCGCCGCGCGGTGCATTTTCTTGTTCACCTTTTGGGTGAAGTTCTCGTCCGGTGATGACGGGAATACCTTTCCGCCGCCGCGCCACAGCGGGCTACGGATGGTACCAGCACGCGCCTGGCCGGTACCCTTCTGGCGATATGGTTTGGCTGCGCCACCGGCCACTGCGGAACGGTTCTTCTGCGCACGCGTTCCGGTGCGCGCTCCGGCCTGAAACGCAATCACAACCTGGTGGACCAGGGGCTCGTTGAAGCGCACACCGAACGCTGCGTCGGACAGCTCCAGGTCGGCTGCGGCCTTGCCGCCGGCTTCATTCATGACGCTGACTTTCATCGTTGCTGCACCCTATTTCTTCTGCGCCTTGACGGCGGGACGAATCATTACGTCGGCACCCTTGGGACCGGGGACGGCGCCCTTCACCAGCAACAGATTACGACCGGCGTCGATCTGCACCACTTCGAGATTCTGCTGCGTGCGGGTAACGTTGCCGAGATGCCCGGCCATACGCTTCCCAGGGAACACGCGGCCTGGCGTCTGACGCTGGCCGATTGAACCGGGCGCGCGATGCGACAGCGAGTTACCGTGACTCGCGCGACCACCACCGAAGTGGTGGCGCTTGATGACGCCGGCAAAACCTTTACCAATGGACGTACCCTGCACGTCAACCTTCTGGCCAGGATTGAAAATATCGACCTTTATCTCCGCGCCGGGCGCGAGGTCCGCACCTTCGCCGTCATCCAGGCGGAATTCCCAAAGACCACGTCCAGGTGCGACGTTAGCCTTGGCGAAATGTCCGGCCGCAGGCTTTGTAACCCGTGTGACTCGGCGCTCACCAACCGTTACCTGCACCGCGCGGTATCCATCGGTGTCGGTCGTCTTCACCTGGGTCACCCGGTTGGGGCCCACCTCGAAGACCGTTACCGGCACGGCGGTACCGTCCGCCGTATACACGCGGCTCATGCCAACCTTTTTGCCAATCACTCCAAGTGCCATTGTCGTAAACCTTTTGTGTCTGGTTTGCTGCTATGCAGTCGCTAGCTCAGCTTGATTTCTACATCCACGCCTGCGGCCAGATCGAGCTTCATCAGCGCATCCACCGTTTTCTCGGTTGGCTCGATGATATCCATGATGCGCTTGTGCGTGCGGATTTCGAACTGATCACGCGACTTCTTATCCACATGCGGCGACCTAAGCAGCGTGTAGCGCTCGATCTTGGTCGGCAGCGGAATCGGCCCCTTTACCAGCGCTCCGGTACGCTTCGCCGTGTCGACGATCTCCATAGCGGAACGATCGATCAGACGGTGATCGAATGCCTTAAGGCGAATGCGGATCTTTTGATTTGCCATATAAACCTCAATTGCCTACGACAGGTATCACGCGCAAGTCACTGCCGCTTGCAACCTTATTCAATAATCTTCGCCACCACGCCGGCACCCACGGTACGTCCACCTTCGCGGATGGCGAAGCGCAGACCGTCTTCCATGGCGATCGGGTTGATGAGGGTGATGGTCATCTTGATGTTGTCGCCGGGCATCACCATCTCGGTGC
>JAKBDW010000312.1:0-8059 GCA_021834245.1 Pseudomonadota bacterium | reverse complement strand
CGCCGCTCTTCTTGTCGATTTCCTCGGTCCAGGCGGTATGCGCGGCGAGCTCTTCCGCTGTTGCCTGGATCACCAGAAGCGGCGTGCGGTTGGTATCAAGAACGAGCTTTGCGCTGCGCTGGGTGCCTTGTTTTGCGCCCTGCGTGCTGTCTTGAAACAGCGCCGTCTGCCCCCCAGTCATGGCCAAGTACACATCAGCCAGGATTTCCGCGTCGAGCAACGCGCCGTGCAGGGTTCGCTGAGAGTTGTCGATGCTATAGCGCCGACACAGCGAGTCGAGATCGTTCTTCTGCCCCGGATGCATGGTGCGCGCCAGCTTGAGAGTATCGAGCACGCGGCACATTTCCTCGATGCGCGCGTTACCGGCCCGCATCAGTTTGAGTTCGCTGTCTATAAACCCCACGTCAAATGGCGCATTGTGAATGATCAGTTCTGCGTCGCGCACAAATCCAAGAAAGTCTTCCGCGATTTCGGCAAAACGCGGCTTGTCGGCGAGCATCTCGTTGGTGATGCCGTGCACCTCGATGGCGCCGGCGTCGATCTCGCGCTCCGGGTTCAGATACTGATGGAAGCGGTTGCCGGTGAGACGGCGGTTGATTAACTCCACGGCGCCGATCTCGATGATGCGATGCCCCTGGGACGGTTCCAAGCCGGTGGTTTCAGTGTCAAGAACGATCTGACGCAAGCTTGCTGCCTCGCTGTTCGATATTCCAATCAGTTGTCGCGCCAAACGGGTCCGTGCTTCGCAGCTCCGCCCGACGCATATTCTGGACCCTCTGCTGCACTTGCCTAACCGGAATGCGTCGCGTGACCATGCAGCATCTCATCGATTGCCCGGTTGGCAAGCTGGTCGGCACGCTCATTCTCCGGGTGCCCGCTGTGGCCCTTGATCCATTTCCAGTGTATCTCGTGCTTGTGAGTCGCTGCTTCCAGACGTTGCCACAGATCCTGGTTTTTTACCGGTTTCTTGTCGGCCGTCTTCCAACCGCGGCGCTTCCAGTTCGCAATCCACTCGGTGATCCCTTTGCGCAGGTACTCGGAATCGGTGGTCAACGTGATCTCGCATGGTCGCTTGAGCGCCTCCAGAGCCTGGATGGCCGCCATCAGTTCCATGCGGTTATTGGTCGTATCACGCTCTGCTCCGAGCAATTCCTTCTCGTGGTCGCCGTAACCCAAAATGGCACCCCATCCACCAGGGCCGGGATTGCCGCGACAGGCGCCATCGGTGTGAATTTGCACCTTACCCACGGCCACCTGCGCCGCCACGACGCACGATCCGCGCGGCCGGCACGTGCGGGACCCCTTTAACGAATGGCCGCACAACCGCGCCAGCCATCGAACGCTGTTTTCGCCATGCCGGACGCAGCGGGATCATGCCGGCCACGCGTTTGCGCGCCACTAAAAGATAGACGGCAGCTGCCATCGGCCACCAACGATCGCCGATCTTGTCCAGGAAATACAGTCGGTCCATCACGCCCTCGTTCTGCAGAGGCGGACGATAGTAAAGCATGCTGCCGCGAGTCAGCTCGAGATCGAGAAGCTTGAGCCAGTCTTTGACACGCGCCAATTGCAGGAAGCGTCCACACCACGGTGCCCGCCCGCTCTTGCGTGCGAACATGCGACGGAACCCCCAGAGGCTGAATGGATTGAAGCCGAAGATCACCGCATACCCCTCTGGGGTCAGTATGCGCTGCACCTCGCGCAGCACCAGATGCGGGTCCCTGCAAAATTCCAGAGTGTGCGGCAGCAGCACAAGATCGACACTGCGCGTATCGAATGGCAGCAGTTCCGGTTGCCCCAGCACCACCGCCGGGGGCGGGTTTACGCCGGTGCCCGGCAAATCGAGGATAATACGGGTCGGCGCGACGCAGCCATCGAGGAAATCCCGGGTGCCAAGCCATCCCAGCTGCAGCGCCGTCGTGCCATAGAGATGCGGCCAGACCTCGCGCAAACGATGGCTTTCTATCGCCTGCAGAGAACGCCCCAGGGGTTGATCAAACCAGTCACATAAGCGACGCCGCAGATCCGAACTGGCATCACACGGGCTCATCGAATCACGCATCGGTTGACTCGGGCAAAAGTCGCTTCCACACTCCGTCCATGACTTCCGTTTTACACGTCTGTGCGTTCGAGGACAACTATATCTGGCTGGTGCGCGGCCTCAGCAGCGACCGCGTGGCCATTGTGGATCCGGGCGACGCCGAACCCGTGCTGGAGGAGCTAGCCAGGCTAAAACTCAAGCCAACCGCCATTTTATGCACACACCACCACGGCGATCATGTCGGTGGAATTGCCGATATTACGGCACATTTTGCGCTGCCGGTGTTCGGACCGGCACGGGAAAACATTCGCGGCATCACCCATCCAGTGCGAGAAGGCGACAGCGTGTCGTTACCGGAACTGGGGCTGCGTCTGCAGGTGATGGAATTACCAGGACATACCGCCGGGCATATCGCCTATTACGGCGATGGCATGCTGTTTTGCGGAGACACGCTGTTTTCTGCCGGCTGTGGTCGCCTGTTCGAGGGTACGGCCGAGCAGATGTGCAATTCCCTTAGGCGACTGGCCGACCTGCCCCCCGACACGCGGGTTTACTGCGCGCACGAATATACCGAATCAGGCCTGCGGTTCGCGTTGGCAGTCGAACCGGGAAACGCAGACATACGCGCCTACCAAGAATCTGTCAGCGACCTGCGTCAGTGCAGTCTGCCGAGTCTCCCTTCGACCATCGGTCGCGAAAAGGCGGTCAATCCGTTCCTGCGCAGCGGTGTTCCCGCGGTGCGCGCGTCCGCTCAGCAGTTCGCCCATCATGCGCTTGAAACTGACTGCGAAGTGTTCGCAGCCTTGCGCCGATGGAAGGATGGCTTCAGGGGATGAATGGCTGCGTCAACAATTGACCTGCGGAAGTAATAGCAATTTCTTTAATAAAGGGTTGACGCATAAGGCTATGCACCCTAACATTGTTCTACATGGACCGAGCAAAAAGTAATAATCAGGCCCTTCGTTATTCTTTTGTGACTTTCGGCATCCTGGTAGCTCTATACGGGCTCAACGGATGCGCTTCCCTTCAGGATCACAAAACGGCCTCGGATGACAATCTCCTAGGCCCGCCGGTAGCTACGGCGACGCCCAATACAACTCAAGTTGCCGCCGCCGCGCCGGCTAAGCCCGTCAGCACTGCCCCCGGCGTCAATTTCGCCACCGATGCCGCCAAATCCGGCAATCCCATGATTGCTGCCATACAGGGTGGCGCACCGGCTGCCCCTGGCGCCACGAGCACGGCACCTGTTAATCCTGCGAGCTATACAAACCTGTGGGATCGCGTCAGGGCCGGATTCACGATGCCGGCAATGGATGGGCCACTGGTCCAGCGTCAGGAACAGTGGTTCGCGGACAATCCGGAATACATGGAAAACATGTTGAACCGGGCACACTATTACCTGTACTACATCGTGCAGGAAGTGCAGAAGCGCAACATGCCGATGGAGATTGCCCTGCTCCCGGCTATCGAAAGCGCTTATCAGCCGCACGCCTATTCGCGTGCCCGCGCCGTGGGACTGTGGCAGTTCATCGCTTCCACCGGCCGGCTGTACGGTCTCAAGGACAATTGGTGGTATGACGGTCGGCGCGACATCATGGCGTCGACCGACGCCGCACTCGACTATCTGGAAAAGCTGAAGAACGACTTCAACGGCAACTGGCAGCTCGCGCTCGCGGCATATAACTGCGGCGAGGGCAAGGTACAGTATGAGATCAATTACAACCAGCGCCATGGTCTGCCGACCGATTACGCAGATCTGAAGCTTCCGCGCGAAACCGAAAACTACGTGCCCAAGCTCATGGCAATGGTGCATATTGTTTCCGATCCGTCCAAGTTCGGGCTTAAATTCCCGTCGATACCAAATAGCCCCTACTTCGCCCGTGTCAACACCGGGACACAAGTGGATTTGGGTGTAGTGGCCAAACTCACTGACATGCCGGTAAGCGACTTGTATCAGATCAACCCGGCATACAGGCACTGGATTACGGAGCCTAATGGACCCCATGAACTGCTGGTGCCGGCAGACAAGAAGGAAGCAGTGCTCGAGGGCTTGAGCAACCTGCCGCCGAGCGAACGCGTTCAGTGGTCGCATCACGAGGTACGCCGCGGCGACACGCTGAGCCAGATCGCCCGCCGCTACCGGGTGCCGATTTCCGCGATTCGCATGTCAAACCACCTGCGCGGAAATCTGCTGCGCGTGGGAGAGAATTTGTTGATCCCGGAATCAAGCAGCCGGGTGGCCGACATCATGCCACCGCGCCCGCTTGTGGCGTATCACCACGTCTATCACCGCTACCACCCCTACCACCATTATTACCACGGCGGCCGTGTGGTGCGCGTCGTTCACCGGGTGCGCCCGGGCGATACGCTGTGGAGCATTGCGCGGCGCTACAACGTCTACGTCCATCAGTTGCGTCGCTGGAACCTGATGGATGCCAACGACGTGTTGCACTTGGGTCAGCGGCTGCGCATTTGGGTAAGGTCTAACCCAGCCGCTGCCATGACCCACGGCAACAACGGACGCGGCTGATCTTCGATTCACCGCTGTAAAGCGGCTGCATCGTCCCAATCCCTGCCGTCAGCGACTTCCTGCCGGGTATAGGTGGCAGCGCACTTTATGTGTGGCGCTGAAGACGGCTTCTGCGGGGTAATCTGTACGGCATCTGTCCATTGCTTGCGGACAGCGCGGGTGGTAATGGCACCCGCTGGGTGGTTTTGCCGGTGACGGCACATCGCCTTGTAGACGCACGACGGGCCGCGCCACACCGGTTTCGCCCGGCTTGCCCACGGTAAACGTCGGCACAGCGGCGAGCAGCGCCTGGGTGTAGGGATGCCTTGGGCTGTCCAGTACATCACCGACCGATCCCTGCTCCACGATCCGCCCCAGATACATGACGGCGACTTCGTGCGCCAGATACTCGACCACGGCCAGGTTGTGGGTGATGAACAGGTAGCTCAGCGCCAACTCCTGCTGCAGGCGCTTCAGCAGATTCAAAATCTGGGCCTGCACCGACACATCCAGAGCGCTGGTTGGCTCATCACAGATGATCAACTGCGGTTCTACCGACAATGCCCGGGCGATGCACAGGCGCTGCCGCTGGCCGCCGGAAAATTCGTGCGGATAGCGATTCAATACGTCTGCACTGAGCCCCACTTGCTGCAGAAGTTCGCGCACCCTTCGCCGCCGCGCCGCGCTATCCGCCCCGCCGATCCCCTGGGCGCGCATCCCCTCCTCCAGAATCTGTCCCACCAGCATACGCGGATCAAGCGAGGCGAATGGATCCTGGAACACGATCTGCAATCGGCGGCGCAGAGGTCGCAGCGCAGCGGGGGTCAAACGATCGAGACGCATCCCGTCGAACTCGACTTCGCCGGCGGTGGGCGCAATCAGTTGCAGAATAGCCTTGCCGACAGTTGTCTTGCCGCAACCCGACTCTCCCACCAACGCCAGCGTGCGAGCAGCACCAACCGTAAGAGAAACGCCATCCACCGCCCGCACATACCCCGCCACGCGCTGCAAAACGCCGCGCCGAATGGGAAAATGCACGGCAAGATCCTTCACCTGCAGAACCGGCGGGGTTGGGGTATGGCCCGCTTCGCGCGTCTGCATCGCCGCTTCGGCGGTCATACCGGCCGGTCCCGGCCGACCGCGGCCCACCGCAGTGTAAAGATGGCAGCGTACCCCGTGGTCACCCTCAGGTTGCCACTCAGGTAGCGTCGTCCGGCACTGCTCCCACGCCCAGTCGCAACGTTCGGCAAAACGGCAGCCATGAAATTCCTGAGCAAGCGAGGGAACCGCGCCGGCGATAACCTCGAGCGCACCGCCCCGCTTGTTGCGACTTGGTACTGACCGGAAAAGCTTGTGTGAGTAGGGATGACGCGCTGCGCCAAAAAAATCCCGCCTCCCAGCAGATTCGACGATCTGACCGGCGTACATCACGGCGACGCGATCAGCCACCTGATGCACCACGCCGAGGTCGTGGGTGATGAATAGCACGGCCATACCCGTGCGACGCTGCAGATCCTTGAGAAGATCCAGCACCTGAGCCTGGATTGTCACATCGAGAGCGGTAGTCGGTTCATCAGCGATTAACAGCTGTGGTTCAGCCGCCAGCGCCATGGCAATCATGGCACGCTGCTTCATGCCACCGGAAAGCTGGTGCGGATACTCCCCGAGGCGTCGTCCCGGATCGGACATGCCGACGGCGTCCAGCAGTTCGGCGATGCGCTCGCGCCGCGCTCGTCGAGATGAGGATCGCGGCAATACTTCACCAATTTGCTGCTCCAGGGTAAGCACCGGATTGAGGGACGTCTGCGGCTCCTGAAAAATCATCGCGATGCGCTTGCCGCGTACTTGGCGCATATCGCGTTCCGAAAAACGCATGAGATCGCGACCGTCCAGCAGCACCTTGCCGGCAACGATACGTCCGGTCGGCTGTGGTACGAGCTGCAGCAGCGCCAGG
Organism: Pseudomonadota bacterium; assembly: GCA_021834245.1. Classification (GTDB taxonomy): domain Bacteria; phylum Pseudomonadota; class Gammaproteobacteria; order Acidiferrobacterales; family UBA6901; genus JAJXUF01. The sequence goes on along the minus strand of JAKBDW010000312.1, from coordinate 1,555 downwards.
GCAGTTATCGACTTACCGCTGCCTGACTCGCCCAACAAAGCCACCGTCTGGCCTGCTTCCACTTCGAGCGATACACCGTCGACCGCGCGCACCACACCTTCCGGCGTATCAAACCACACCTTGAGTTCGTCAACGGTCAGCAGCGTGGGCATCGGCAATCCGCCTTACTTTGCAGCCGTCTCATTTCCTGAGCCTCGGGTCAAAGGCATCACGCACGGCGTCCGCAAGAAGATTGGCCGCGAGCACCAGCGTGAACATGAACAGGAAAGCCGCGACCAGCGTCCACCAGACGACGGGGTCGCGCGCCAACTCCAGCCGCGAGCCGTTGATCATGTTTCCCCAGCTGTTCATGCTTGGATCGACGCCGACACCGACATAGGAAAGCACGGCCTCGGCCAGCACCAGGCCGCTGAAGTTGATCACCACGGTGATCAGCACCATGTGCATGACGTTCGGCAGAATGTGCCGCATCATGATGTTGCTGCTACGCACCCCCAGAGCGGTTGCAGCCTGGACGTAATCCATGTTGCGCAGCTTTAAAGTCTCACCGCGCAGCAACCGGCACAGGTCCGTCCAGCTGGTAACGCCGAGAATGATGCACAGCCATAGCAGCCGCGCATCCTGCCGTCGCACAAGGCTGTCAAACGCGGTCGCATGATTGGACATGTAGAGATCAAGACTCAGCACGGCGGCGACTATCAGCAACAAGCCCGGTATCGAGTTGAGCGTGGTGTACACGTACTGGATAACGTCATCAACCCAGCCACCAATAAAACCCGCCATCACGCCGAACATTAGCGCAAACGGCAGCATCACCATGGTCGTCACCGTGCCGATGACAAGCCCGGTGCGGATGCTCTTGATTGCCTCAAACAGCACGTCCTCCCCCACCTGGTCCGTGCCGAAAATATGGTACTGGCCTGCGAGGTTAATGATTGCAAAAACGCAAAGCACGAGCACTCCAAACGAGGCGAGTATGGCACGCCACGGGGTTTCTGTGTCCCCGCGCAATAACCGCATCAGCGCAGCGCGCATTGCCTGTCCACTCTTTCGCACCCGCCAACGGGCCACCGCAAGAAACACGAGCATCCAGAGGGCCAAGCTTTCGGCTGCGGCGCGCAGACAACGCAGCGCGATGTCGCGGTCGCGATCCGCAGGATTCGCCAGCGCGCTTCCGGCATAGCGCAGCCGCGGGTATTCCTGCACGCGGGTGCCATCCGGCCGCCGCACTGTCTCGCGCGTAAACGCATAGAGCGCAAACGGCGCCGAATAGGTCCGTTCAACGTGGGTTCGCAGTGGCCCGCACAATACGTCAAGCAGGCTGCGCACTTCGGGCGCATAGACAACCGACCCGCCTGTTCCCTGTGCTGCAGTGATTCTCGGGTGAAAATGAATTGAATCGGCGAGTCCGACAAGCGTATACGCAACAAGCACGACCAGCGCGGCCATGGCTAGCGGACTGCGCCGCACCTGGCGCCAGGGCCCACGCAGATGTTCGTGGCGCGATGCATAAATGCCGAAAGCGATTGCCCCGAAAAGCAGGATGTAAATCAGA
>JAKBDW010000257.1:0-8079 GCA_021834245.1 Pseudomonadota bacterium | reverse complement strand
GCGTTGTTTTCGGCATCGTGGTGAGTTGGATCGCCGTGTTCGAAGGTTATGACGCGGTGCCGACTTCAGAGGGCGTGAGCCGCGCCACCAACCGAACAGTCGTGTACTCGTCGCTCGCGGTGCTTGGTCTGGATTTCATCATGACTGCATTGATGTTTAAGTGAGGAAGGACATGATACAGAGAAGGCAGTTGGAGCTGTGGGTCGGAGTGTTCGTTGCGGCGGGGCTGCTGGCGCTGGCAATGTTGGCGTTTCGCGTAGGCAATCTCACGGCTGGCGAAGTAGTGGATGGCTACAAGGTAGAGGCCGAATTCAACAACATAGGTGGCCTGAAAGTGAAAGCGCCGGTGACACTTGCCGGAGTGCGCATCGGACGGGTATCCGGGATTCGCATCGATCCTTCGAACTACGAGGCCGTTGTGACTATGAATATTGACGGTCGATACAACAATATCCCCAAGGATACGAGTGCGTCTATCCTTACCGCGGGCCTGCTTGGCGAACAGTACGTAGGTCTGGAACCCGGCGGGTCAGACGAGTATCTAAAGAGTGGAGATAAGATTCAGCTTACGCAATCGGCGCTGGTGCTGGAGAAGCTCGTGAGCCAGTTCCTGTTCAATGCGGCTGCAAAACCCGGTGCGGCGAAATAATTGCCGGCGCCGTAACCGCGAATCCCAAGGAGCAGAGAATGAAGAAGATTGCCGCACTACTACTGGTTATGCTGGTTGTTGCCGTGTCACCGGCATGGGCGGACTTGATGCCTGAGCAGTTGGTACACCAAACGACGGACGAGATTCTGACAACCATCAAGGCGCATCGCCAGGAATACACGAAGGATCATGCAAAGCTTTACAAGCTTGCTGAGGACAAGGTGCTACCGTACTTTGATTTCGTGCGCATGTCCGAGTGGGTCCTGGGTCGCAACTGGCGAACTGCAACTCCGGAGCAGCGCGCGCGGTTCGTCCCGCTTTTCCGCGACCTGCTGGTGCGCACATACTCAACGGCTCTGCTCAATTACACCGATCAGAAAATTGTCTACACGCCGCTGACCATGCATCCGGGTGATACCAATGTCCAGGTGAGAACCGAGGTAAAGCAATCGGGTGGCGCCCCGGATATTCCGATCTACTACAGCTTCTACAAGACCAAAGACGGAAGCTGGAAAGTCTATGACGTGAGCATTGACGGAATAAGCCTGGTCACCAATTACCGTTCGGTTTACGCGAGCAAGATCAAAGAGCAGGGCATGGACGCGCTGCTTGCTTCGCTGGCCGCGGACAATTCCAAGACGCCGAAAAAATAGACTTATGGCAAACGGCGTCGCGGTAGCCCAAGCGGTATCTGGTCCGCTTGTTTTCGATACGGTTCCCGAACTCTATGCCGCATCAAGGGGCTGGTTTGGCGGTCCAGGCGAGGTTGTCCTGGATCTTGGTGCCGTGACGCAGGCGGACAGCGCCGGGCTTGGTCTGATGATCGAGTGGCTGCGCATGGCGCGTGCTGCAGGGCGCAGCATCAGATTTGTCAATATTCCTTCCCAGATGCAGGTGCTGATCCGAGTCAACGGGCTGCAAAATACGCTTCTCGGAAACAAGTCAGATTGAATCCATGGTTCCCGCAGTCGCCATCAGCGGCGTGCACAAGCATTTTGCATCGGTGCAGGCTCTCAAGGGAATTGATCTCGTCATAGGGCGCGGCGAGTTCTTCGGCCTGCTTGGGCCGAATGGTGCCGGCAAATCGACGCTAATCAGTATCATTGCCGGCCTGTGCCGTGCTAATGCAGGCAATGTGTCGGTGCTTGGTCACGATGTCGTGCACGACTACCGCCGAGCGCGCCGCTGTCTGGGCGTGGTCCCGCAAGAGCTTGTATTTGATCCCTTTTTCACGGTCCGCGAAATCCTGCGCATCCAGGCGGGATACTTCGGGCTGGGCCGCGAGAATTACGCCTGGATCGAGGAGTTGATCGAGGCGCTGATGCTTGGAGATAAGGCGGACGCCAATTTGCGCACTCTTTCGGGTGGCATGAAACGTCGCGTGCTGATAGCCCAGGCGCTCGTGCATCGGCCCGAAGTTGTGGTGCTCGACGAACCTACCGCCGGTGTCGACGTGGAGCTGCGTCAGTCGCTTTGGCAGTTCATTCAGAAACTGCATGCTGAAGGTCGCACCATAGTTCTCACCACCCATTATCTCGAAGAAGCTGAAATGCTTTGCGAACGGATCGCGATTCTCGATCAGGGTCGCATCATTGCCCTGGATACGAAAGACCATTTACTGGCGCTTGGCATGGCACATGCCACTTTGCAGCTCGTCACGGACGGCCCAATTGCAAATTGTCCGCCTGTGCTCGCTCAGAAGATCAGAAAGACCGAAGGTAACCGCATAGAATTGCAGATCGACCGTCAGAAGGATTCGATCATTGAAATCGTCGACGCTTTGCGCGGATGTGGCACGCAGATTGTTGATCTGCGTATCCAGGAGCCCGACTTGGAAGATGTTTTCATGCAATTGACGCGCAAGGATCGCTGATGAATGCCGGCGGCCTAATCGCGCTCTTCCGCAAGGAGGTGCTGCGTTTCTACAAGGTCTCCCTGCAAACGATACTGGCTCCCGTTGTTACGGCGTTGCTGTATCTGCTGGTGTTTTCCCATGTCCTGAGCCGGCACGCACAAGCCTTACCCGGAGTTGACTACACTGCCTTTCTGATTCCCGGGCTCATGATGATGTCGGTCATTCAGAATGCATTTGCCAACAGCTCGTCGAGCCTGATCCAGTCAAAAATCACAGGTAACCTGGTCTTCATTCTTCTCACGCCGCTTTCGCCGCTGGAATTTTTTCTGGCCTTTGTTCTTGCTTCGGTTGTGCGCGGAACCGTTGTCGGAGCAGGGGTCTACTTGGTTACCATAATCTTCATCAATCTGCCGCTGCACCACCCTGGATTTGTCCTGATGTTTACGCTTCTGGGGAGCGCGGCACTGGGTGCCCTTGGTGTGATCGCCGGCATGTGGGCCGACAAGTTCGATCAGCTGGCTGGATTCCAGAATTTTGTTATCGTGCCGCTTTCCTTTCTGAGCGGAGTATTCTATTCATTGCATTCGCTGCCCAGGATCTGGCAGCAGTTGTCGCACTTCAATCCATTTTTTTACATGATCGACGGATTCCGCTACGGCTTTTTCGGCACGTCTGATGTAAACCCCATCTTCAGCCTAATGGCAGTATCCCTGTTTCTGGTACTGGTATCGACCCTGACCCTGATTTTGCTGGCTCGCGGCTACAAGATCCGCGATTAGCCAGCTGGCAGCTGGTGCCGCCCGCCTTGTCTCCATTGTAGTCCTTTATTGCAAGCGACCGGCGGCGTATTCTGTAGGGGTTGAATTCGGCGAATTAGCACGGATATTTAAACCATGGTACAGCCTGACGACATTAAACGTTGGATCGAGACCGCGCTTCCGGGCTCGCGTGCGCGGGTTACCGGGGACGGCCAGCACTTTGAGGCCGTTGTCGAGAGCAGCGAATTCGCTGGCAAAAGCATGGTAGCCCAGCACCAGATAGTTTACGGCTGCCTGGGCGACAAGATGCGCGCAGAAATACATGCCCTTTCCATACGGACCCTGACACCCGGTCAGGCCGAATAGGGCGCTTAACGTGCAGTAACGAACGAGGTGATTGAGCAATGAGTGTGCAGGACAGGATTCGCCAGCAGGTTACCGACAACAACATCATCCTCTTCATGAAGGGCACGCCGCAGTTTCCGCAGTGTGGTTTCTCCGGAAAATCAGTGCAGCTGCTGCAGGCCTGCGGGGCCAAGTTTGCAAGTGTCAACGTGCTCGCCGACCCCGAAATCCGCGAGGGCATCAAGGAATTCTCCAATTGGCCGACAATTCCCCAGCTCTATATAAAGGGCCAGTTCATAGGCGGATGTGATATCATTACGGAGCTTTACCAGAAGGGCGAGCTGCAGAAGCTTGTTACCGGCGCGCAGGGTTAAATCATCGCGGTGCCGGGTCGAAGCCGCGGCAACGACGTTCAATATCCGGGCTGCCCATCGTGGCGGCCCGATTTTTTTCGAGCTAAGGTTTTCTCAAGTACATACCCGAGGCTAGCGCAGCTATGGACAAACTCATAGTAACCGGCGGCTATCCGCTGCGGGGTGAAATCCGCATATCAGGGGCCAAAAACGCCGCCTTGCCGGTGTTGGTTGCATCAATACTGGCGGACAGCCCGATGGTGATCGGTAACGTACCCCATCTGCAGGACATAACCACCACAATGGAACTGCTGGGGCGCATGGGTGTAAACCTGGTAGTCGGTGAAAAAATGACCATCGAGGCCGATACCAGCACGATCCGAGATCTGCGCGCGCCGTACGATCTGGTCAAGACCATGCGTGCATCGATTCTTGTGCTGGGCCCGTTGCTGGCCCGGTTCGGCGAAGCCGAGGTTTCGATGCCGGGCGGCTGCGCGATCGGTTCGCGTCCGGTGAATCTCCATATCAAGGGGCTGCAGGCGATGGGCGCGGAGATCGTTATCGATGAAGGCTACATCAAGGCGCGCGCCAAGCGTCTTAAGGGCGCACGCATATTCATGGATATGGTATCGGTGACCGGCACGGAAAACCTCATGATGGCCGCCACTTTGGCCGAAGGAATTACAGTCATCGAGAACGCCGCGCGTGAACCTGAAGTAACCGATCTTGCGCGTTGCCTCGTCAGCATGGGAGCAAAGATCAAAGGCGCCGGTACGGACGAAATTACGATCGAGGGAGTCGATCGTCTCGGGGGCGGACGGCACGACGTGATTCCTGACCGCATCGAAACTGGCACCTATCTCGTCGCTGCAGCCATGACCCGCGGCAGCGTCAGGCTGCGCAATGCGCAACCGAACCTGCTGGAAGCGGTGTTGGACAAGCTGCGCGAGGTGGGCGCGCACATAGAAACTGGCGACGACTGGGTAAGCCTGGATATGCGAGGACGCCGCCCCAAGGCGGTAAGTGTTCGGACCTCGCCCTATCCGGCATTCCCGACTGATATGCAGGCGCAGTTTGTCGCCATGAACGCAGTAGCCGAGGGGAGCGGAACGGTAACTGAGACCGTGTTTGAAAACCGCTTCATGCACGTACAGGAACTGCAGCGCATGGGGGCGAATATCGAAATGCAAGGAAATACGGCAATTGTGCGGGGCGTGGAACGTTTGCGCGGAGCGCCGGTTATGGCGACCGACTTGCGTGCCTCAGCGAGTCTCGCGCTGGCCGCACTGGTTGCGGAATCAGAAACGGTGGTGGATCGAATCTATCATATTGATCGCGGCTATGAGTGTATTGAAGAAAAACTTGCCCAGTTGGGTGCTCGCATTCGCCGGGTGCCGGGCTCCGCGCAATTCCTGAACACCGCAGGCGCGCAGGGTGCGCACGTTGGCGGGACGATGGAGCAACTCACTCAGGCGGCAAAACCTACCGCGTAAACCATGATTTCGCTCACCATAGCTCTGTCCAAGGGCCGCATTCTGGAAGAGATCTTGCCGCTGCTAGGTCGTGCTGGCATTGAGCCGCGCGAAAGTCCGTTCGAGAGTCGTAAGCTCGTCATCGAAACCAGCGCGCCGGAAGTGAAGCTCGTCATTATTCGTGCTGCCGATGTACCAACCTATGTCCAGTATGGCGCCGCTGATCTTGGTGTTGCCGGCAAGGACGTACTGATGGAATACGGTGGCGATGGTCTATACGAATTGCTGGACCTGCGTATCGCCGCCTGTCGCCTTATGGTGGCGGAGCCTGCGCGCCTGGCAGAGGGCGATGATCCCCGTCAATGGACGCGTCTGCGTATTGCGACCAAATACCCTATGATCACGCGTCGGCACTTTGCAGCTAAAGGAATCCAGACCGATATTATTAAGCTTTATGGATCGATGGAACTTGCGCCACTCGTTGGACTTTCCGATCGTATAGTCGACCTTGTGGGTACAGGCCAGACGTTGCGAGCCAACGGCTTGGTGGAGGTCGAACATATCGCCGATATCAGCGCCTGGCTTGTCGCAAACAAGGCGTCGATGAAAATGAAACATGCGCCGCTAAAGGCGCTCGTTCGGCGTTTGAGCGACGCCGTCAAGAGTTGACTGGTACGACGCCATGCTTGCGATTCGACAGTTAAATAGCACCGATAAGGATTTCGCGCGGGCACTGGACACCCTGCTCACAGGGATCGAGGCTACCGATGCCGCAATCGAACAGCGCGTTCGCGAAATCGTCGCCGCGGTGCGTGAACACAAGGACCGTGCCCTGCTTGAATACACCGAGCGATTTGACCGATTTACTGCTCGTTCAGCGAGCGCGCTTGAGGTCCCTCGGACGCGCCTGCAACAGGCAGTCGATGCGCTCCCACCGGCGCAGCGGGCGGCCCTTGAAAAGTCTGCCGAGCGCATACGTCGTTACCACGAGCGCCAGCGAGTGGAATCCTGGAGTTACACCGAATCCGACGGTACGCGCCTCGGTCAGCAGGTAACGCCGCTTGATCGGGTCGGCCTTTACGTACCCGGCGGCAAGGCCGCCTACCCTTCATCGGTGCTGATGAATGCGATACCGGCGAAGGTCGCCGGCGTGGGCGAACTCATCATGGTGGCGCCGACACCGGACGATCGCATCAATGATCTGGTGCTGGCGGCGGCCGCAGTCTCCGGGGTTGACCGGGTGTTTCGTGTGGGCGGAGCGCAGGCCATAGCGGCTCTCGCGTATGGCACTGAAACCATTCCGCGCGTGGATAAGATAGTTGGTCCCGGCAATATATACGTGGCCATCGCCAAACGCCTGGTTTTCGGTCAGGTCGACATTGACATGATCGCCGGGCCGTCGGAGATCGTAGTGGTGTGCGATGGCGCCACCGATCCGGCGTGGGTGGCGATGGACCTATTTTCCCAAGCCGAGCATGACGAGAATGCCCAGGCTATCCTCGTCAGTCAGGATGCCGGTTTTCTGCGTGCGGTGCACGCACAGATGGACAGTCTGCTGAGCGAAATGGATCGAGCCGACATCATTCGTGCATCGATCGAGGGGCGAGGGGCGCTGATTCTCGTGCGCGATCTGGACGAAGCGGTCGACATCGTGAATCGCATCGCGCCCGAACACCTGGAGCTGTCGGTCGCCGATCCGCAGCGCCTCGCCGCACGAGTGCGACACGCTGGAGCCATCTTTCTTGGCCGTTACACCGCTGAAGCGCTCGGCGATTATTGTGCTGGCCCGAATCATGTATTGCCGACGTCCGGAACGGCCCGTTTCAGCTCGCCACTGGGTGTCTACGATTTCCAGAAACGCTCGAGTCTGATCGAATGCTCGGCCGAGGGCGCGTCGGAGCTTGGCAAGTTGGCGTCGGTGTTGGCGCGCGGCGAAGGTCTTACTGCACACGCACGCTCAGCCGAATACCGACTGAAAAGCAACCCCAAATAACTCACTGCGCAGGAATTCCGGCGCATCGCGGCTAACAGGGCCGATACCCATCACCCGTTCGATGAGCAGCATTTCTGATAAGGTAACGCGCCTGATTCGTCCCGAGATTCGGGCGCTCAGCGCATATCACGTTCCGGACGCGGTCGGGGTCATCAAGCTCGATGCGATGGAGAATCCTTATTCCTGGCCTGAACCCGTCAAGCGCGAATGGCTTGAACGACTGCGTGATGTGGCTATCAATCGCTACCCCGATCCATCGGCTCGAACACTGCGCTCGGCCCTGGCGCGGCTCGTTGCATTGCCGGCTGGCATCGATCTCCTGCTCGGCAACGGCTCGGATGAGCTGATCCAGCTGATTCTCATGGGAGTTGCGCGCGCCGGCGGTACGGTGTTGGCACCGGTGCCCACTTTCGTCATGTACCAGATGATCGCGACCTTCGTCGGAATGAAATTCGTTGGCGTACCACTCGGCAGCGATTTCGCGCTTGATCAGGAAGCCATGCTGTCAGCTATCGAAACTCACAAGCCGGAGGTGGTGTTTCTGGCTTACCCGAATAATCCGACCGGCAACCTGTTCGATGCGGCGCAAATACAAGCCATATTGCAGGCTGCCCCGGGGCTTGTGGTTGTGGATGAGGCCTATCACGCCTTTGC
>JAKBDW010000355.1:0-8102 GCA_021834245.1 Pseudomonadota bacterium | reverse complement strand
GCAAGAATACAATCTGTTTGTGGTTCAATAACGACGCCCTCGATGCCGCAACTTTCTATGCTGAAACTTTTCCCGACAGCGCTGTCGGCACTGTCAATCGCGCTCCGGGCGACTATCCGGGTGGCAAGCAGGGCGATATTCTGACGGTCGAGTTTACTGTCGCCGGCATTCCCTGTCTCGGGCTGAACGGCGGCCCCCATTTTAAGCACAGCGAGGCTTTCTCTTTTCAAATCGCGACGGACAATCAGGAAGAAACCGACCGATTGTGGAATGCGGTCATCAACAATGGCGGTCAGGAAGGCGCATGCGGCTGGTGCAAGGACCGGTGGGGACTGTCGTGGCAGATCACTCCGAGTGCCCTTACCGCGGCAATAAGCGACCGTGATCGTGCGGCGGCGAAGCGCGCTTTCGAGGCGATGATGGCAATGAAGAAGATCAACATCGCCGAGATAGAAGCGGCACGGAGAGGTCAAAAACCATCCCCGGCTTGATTGGAAACGAATAAAGTCGGTCGGCTCAGCACTATTCAGACATTGCGCCGAATCTGTCAATGAGACCATGCAAATCTCAGACAGACTTTCCGTGCAATAGTCTAATTACAAGTCGCTGACCGGCAAAGGCAGGCCAGACGGTCTTCATTCCCAAACAGCCACACCCGAAGAAGTTCGGAAAAAAATGCCATTTTTCCATAAGGTGCTGCCGAATTGCAGCTCTGAATCCCATCGATAGCGAAGATTTGCGTCGAACCATGCTCACCACCTATTACCCAATATCAAAAGTGGATAATCCGTCAATAACACAGATTGATCGAATTCTTGTGAAGCCGACGGGTTTGGGCTAACGATTACTTCGAAACCACATCATGGCGACTGGAGGGTTTGGCAATTGTCGTGGCAGTTTCAGTTGAACGGCCCGCTCTTTTGCGTGCGCGCGACCGCAGCAAGGCGCGCGAAGACCATGTTCGCAGGGTAGCTGCTTCCGGTTCTCATGCCGAAGCCCTGATAATCTTCGGACGGAATCAACGTAAGGCTGGCGCCGCTTTCGCGGCCGAGAAAAATCAGATTTAGAGCGGGGATTGACACCTCGATGTATTCATCGGCTGCCACTCGGGACACCACCTCATCCCGCGAACGCAGCGTGAAAAAGCGCCTGGCGAATTTAGGCGATCCCGCCTTAGCGTAAATCCATGCACCATTGACCTTTGCCATGGTCAGTGACGATCTGACTGCATTGCGGGTTAACACTGGGTAGGTCAGTCGGTCGCCACCGGTCAGCAGCTCGCGCGGGTCAGCTAACGCTGAATAGTTGCGCAGCTTCTCCAATGGGACAATATATATTGCAATTGGGTCGCCTAGCTCGGATGACTTCGCTTCGGCAGCTGTGCGAAAGCCGAGCACGCGATAGTTTTCGTCAACTGTAGCTGCGTCCACGAAGTTCTTCAGCGCCAGCTTCAGCGGCTCCCGAACCGCTGCGAGCTGCTCGGAGCTGTAGGGTCCCGCTGGAACAGCAGTCATACAGCTCGCCAGCGCAATGCCCGCGGCCAGCATCGTATTGATTAGCAGGATGTTCCGAACGCACCGAAGACCGGTCGAACGCAAAGCGTCGGCGCGTTCACGCACATGGAATGTCTTATTCGTTGCCCTAGTTAATGTCATATTCGTTGCCCTGGAAAGCATGTCCAACTGGATCGTTGGTCGCACAAGTGCCGTTGTTGTTCGGATTCGATGCCCATTGCGCGTAGGGAACGAGGTACGGATCTGGGTTCAACGGGTCCATTACCCAAACTTGATTGCCGCCAATAGTTGTGTACCCAAATGCGACCAACACGTGCGCACCGCCTCCACACCAATTCCAGGCAAAGGAGAGTGGTTTGTTTTTCACTGCAATTTGCTCCTCGAGTTGCTGCCAACTCAGGGGCGTGCTCGAGTACGTGCCGTCATGCCCGTATTGACTGTACGGCGGGGAACCTCCGCAATCGCAACCCTGGCAATTCATCTGGTCATCCGCCAACGAAGGCAGCGAGAAGCGAGGATATCCACAGCAGTTTTCTAACCCCTTTTCTGTCTTGACCTCGTCACACTGGTGCACGTCGGTGCCGAAATACTGCATGATCATTTGGCCGGTTGCTGCCCAACACCAATTGCTTTGTTCTTGGTCGTACAGCATCGCACCAGCCACCTGACTGGAGGCGGGATAGTTGGGACCGCTCGTGCTCGCGCATTGCAGAATTCCGTTAATATTTGAGGCCCCGCCGCTGCACTGATTGATCCCCCCGAGGGACGTCGCCAGCCAGTTTCCAGCGATCGTCTCGCATTCCGCATGAAGCGTATTGTTGACGACCCAGACGTCGCGGCAGGACTGCGCGTAAGATCCGGAAACCGGACTGCCGTAATTGCAGGCTAGCGTCCCGTCCAGATTCGCGACGCTTCCTGCTGGACACAAATTGGCATCATCCAGCGTGCTCTGCACCCATGTGCCGCTGCGGTTCTTACATTCTGCGTGCAACCTGTTTCCGTCAAGCCATACGAAACGACACGTTTGGGTGTATGAACCAGTGGGCGGTGTACCATTGATGTTGCACCCCAGAATACCGTCGAAGTTCGCGATGTCGCCAGAGCACTGGTTGTAGTTGAGCAGCTTGGCCGGAAGGGACGCGCCAGTTGTTGTTTTGCACAGCGCACTCAGCGCGGGCGCCCCGGTGTCGGCATCCGTGCCGATCCAAGCCACCGAGCAGGATCGCAGGTACGATCCCGTCGGCGCTACGCCGGCGCTACACACCAAGGTTCCGTTGAAATTCGCGATCGGCGTCGAGCACTGACTGACTGGGATCTGGGTCTGGACCCAGCCACCGCTAACGATCTGGCACTCAGCATTCAGGATTCCATTCATCTCCCAGATATTCCTGCACGAGTTCGAATATGATCCGATGGGAAGAATGCTATGGCCGGCGCACGCCAACGTACCGTCGAGATTTGCGATATCCTTTGGTGAAGGGCATTGGTCGGGGCCAACGAGCGAAGTCCAGTTCCACAAACCTGAGACTGTCTTGCAGTTAGCGTAGAGCGTCGTCGTATTGGAGCTGTCCAAATTTGCGTACGCGAAGCGGCAGCTCTTCTGGTAGGAACCCGTTGGCAGGTTGGTGTTGCTGCAGGTAAGCGTGCCGTTGAAGTTGGCAATGTCGCCAACACAGCTTGGATAGTTTGGAAGCGTTGATATTTGCTGGTGGCCTTGCAAATCCGTGCAATTGGCGCTCAGTGTGTTTGCGTTGACTGCAGCTCCACTACAGCTGTTTAGGTAGCTTCCATTCGGCGGCGGATTCGCTGATGCTTGGCTGGTGAATCCAAGCGCAAGCAACGACCACACAGCGAGGCAGGCTATCCCAGCGTCCGTTTTCATGCCGTATCCCTCCGCCTTTCCGGAAAAAATACTATGCCCGCTTCAAACATTTTTCAAGAACGAAGGCGTAGTCTGTTTGCCGGACCGTTCCAGCTCGATAGCGCCGCCTGCGGCAACCTCAGCGGTTTGCGCTCCATGAGTCCGATACGCTTGCGTTTGCGGGGGGCGCACTACCAACCCGCCTGCCAGTAAAGCCAATAGGTCCGCTTCACATTCATGATGAAGCCCTCCCGGTCAAGCAGCACTTGGATCCGCTGGTAACCGTAACGCCATTTCCCAGCAGTAATCTCGCTGTCAGTGCACAATACGGCAGTAATCCGAAACTACGGCAACGTCTTGATTCTTCGTAGCCGTATCCTAGAATCAGAAAACCAACGTTGTCTCCTGGTTCAAGGGTCGACCGCGATTTTGCGTGCATCCCCGGAAAATAAATTATCTTCCGCTCCAACGACCCACAAATTTCGAAAATTGACGTTGCGCTGAAACGGATCAGCCGCGTTAAAGGATGGATTTGGGCATTTTTCGCCTCGGATTCAGGTTTAATTCTCCATACACGCAGACACCGTTGGAAGTGCCAGTGCCCGAAACAGGTCATCGACTTCCTGCGGGCGAAGCGCGCAGTTGTTTTCCACCCACCAATTCAAAACCAGGACGAACGTGGAAGCGACGTACTGGACAAGAAGCTCAGGCGGAATCTGACCTGCAGACTTGCGCCGGCCGTAAAGCGCCTTACCGACGTAATTGGTAATCAATTCAGCAAGGACCTTCTGCAGGTGTTCATGAATGATAATTCGGCCGCTTGTCCCCATCCCGGCCGCGCCCGCCTGCCGGTGCCTGTGAATGTGCTCGAAAACCGGAAGGCTGAACCGGATGAATCTTTCGGTTCTTTTGTCGGCTGCAGGGATTTCTGCCGTGTAATTCGTCCCCAGCATGTCATAAATGGCGCTGGCAAGCAGCTTATCCTTGCCTTCGAAGTGCGTATAAAAGGTTGATCGACCCACGTTGGCGCGGTCGAGAATCTCTTTCACGACGATTTCATCATAGGGCTTTTCCCGTATAAGGGAACCGATGGCCTCATGCAGGAGCTTTCGCGTCTTCTGAACGCGCCGGTCTTTGAGACTTAGACTTTGCTCTCGTGACATCATCTCCTCCACCAGATCCACTAAAGATCCTGGACAAATTCTGCATCGTTATCCGCTATCGAGCATATCGGGCGGCGCTGTTCTTCACGCAGCCATGTTTTTTTCTAAAATTGGTACCGGAATATATTTCCATTTAGTTACTTTTATCGTGGAAATACCGGAGATACTAGCATGACAAACATCAGCAGCCAGGGTTCGCGTGCCTGCGCGAAAACAGACCTCGTCCTCCATTCGCCACGCATGTACGATATTTTGGTTAAGATTGCGACGCGCGGCCGGGAGAGCGCCTTCCGCCAGAAGGTAATCGATCTGGCGCGTCTCAAACCCGGCGAGTCAGTCCTGGATGTCGGCTGCGGGACAGGAACACTCGCGATCGCCGCCAAACGACGCGTCTCATCCGATGGCAAGGTCTATGGGATCGATGCCTCACCGGAGATGATCGCGAGAGCGGCAGGGAAAGCGCGAAAAGCAGGCCTAGAGATTGATTTCCGCAATGAATCCATCGCGGCGTTACCCTATTCCGACTGGCAGTTCGACGTCGTGCTAAGCACCGTGATGCTTCACCACCTATCGCGCCGGGTGCGCGAAGCGGGAATTCGCGAGATCCGTCGAGTTCTGAAACCAGACGGGCGCGTCCTCATAGTCGAGTTCGATTTCTCACGAACGGAACACCGACGCGGCCTTGTCGCGCATCTCCATCGGCGGCACGGCCACGTCAGTTCAGACAAGGTTCTCGCTTTGCTCAAGGACGCCGGCCTGAATGTTGTCGAAAATGGCGACTTTGATGTCGGCCTCAGGGACTTGCATTTCGCTCTGGCGATGCCTAAACATTGAGGAACAGGACGGCCATGAAACCGAAAATTCACTTGGCGATCGGGGCGGCGGGAATGGCGGCGCTGGCGGGCTTTCACGCCCTTGTCCTCTACCGCGTCTCCATGCATCTGGCCTTGTCCGCGGCGGTGATCACCAGCATCGTCGTTCTCGTGTTCGCCAGGCATCTCGGGTTGCTGGGTTCGTTAATCGCCAAACTGCTTAAGCGGTCGCCGCGGTCCTGATGCCCGCATCTCCCGGTATGGACGCCGCAGATTTGGATTGTCGATACAACGTGGCCACAGACGGCCTAGGAAGGAAGCATCTAGCGTCAACTGCGGGATTTAGGTTCAGCTGACAGGCTTTACGACGAACATCACTGGAAGGTCGGCAACGTATCTATAGGTCCGAAAATGTCCCAGGCAAGAGGACCAGTTTGGACGTCACTTCTTACTGGCCATATTGTTCAAAGTGATCGATGAGCCTAGCCATCATTGTTTCGCTCGCTGTCGTTGCACTCGTTCTCGTTGCGTGGGTGTGGCCGCTTGCTTGACACCGCCAAGCACTACCTTGTCCCATCTGGCTGCGCTGTCTCGTTGAGATCGACAACCCATTCACCAAGACAAACCGCGCTGCATTCAAGGTCGAAACGCTTTCGCCAGGCATGACCATCCTGAATGCTGGATGTGGCCCGGGGCACCTGATGCCTCCCCTGGCCTGGGTGTTGGCGCTACCAGCCGCGTTGTGGCGTTGGACATTCAGCACGGCATGCTTACCCGAACCAAAGCAAAGACGGACGCTACAGGGCTCACTAACTTTGCTCGCCGCTACGGAGCGGACGCTCCGTCCAGCTTTGACTGCCGCAGCAGCCGATCAAGCTGATTGGCGAATGCTTGCCGATCCGCGGTACTGAACGCCGCGGGCCCTCCGGTCTGCACGCCGGTGCCGCGCAGGGTGTCCATGAAATCGCGCATGTTGAGAAGTTCGCGAATGTTCTCTCTATCGTAGAGCTGGCCTCTGGGCGATAGCGCGTGGGCAGCTTTTGCCACGATGTCGGCGGCGAGCGGGATGTCTGCAGTGATGACCAGGTCCCCAGGCTGCACGCGGGCGGCGATGTATTTGTCGGCCTCATCGAAACCTCCCGGGACCTGAACCATCCGGATGAGCGGAGAGGCAGGCACGCGTAGATACTGATTAGCAACCAATGTCAGTGAATGTTTGGTGCGCTCGGCGGCGCGGAACAGGATGTCCTTGATGACGCCAGGGCAGGCGTCCGCGTCGACCCAGATGTGCATGGCGGGTCCTTCCCGTCTTGAGCAAGGGAGGTCATTTTGCAGCGAAAAGATGACCAGAAGCAAAATGAAATGCGGCAGCTGTCGGCCACATACGGAAGACTCGTTGCGGCCTGATAGTAGAATGCCAATGGACCCCTTGCCCCAGGCGGCATCAATGTGCCGGTTGAAAGATCCGGCTGGCGCGCATCGCCAAAATGGGCGACGCCGTCCTGTGAACTCTGCTCATTCGCGGCATCCTAGCGGTGCTGTCCACCGTCAAGCACAAGGACTGGCTGGACGAGAAGGCCCTGATCCAACGAAGAGGCTACAAACGCGCTGCTGTGGCCCTGGCTGCCAAGAGTACCGGCGTCCTTTGGGCGCTAATGGCCAGAAATAACACGTAGCAATTGCAAACAGCAGCTTGAACGCTGCGTAAGAGCGGGCGCCAAGACGCCTTAACACACGAAGGAGCACACCACCGCGTCACCGCCTTCGCCACCGATGAGAGAAGGGAGAGACGCGGAGTGAAAGAGCCTGTTTCGCGCAATGGTCGAATCCAGACCGTCTAACGAAACAGGCATTCGTTCGACGCACAACATCATTACAGCCAGAGTCATTACGACTCAACAACAGGCCGAATGTATAGCCGCAGTCTATATCCTGGACTCAAAGAGAAAGCGCGGGCTTGACCCGGGGAAGTCCAGGTAGCTTGCGCTAAATTGGAAGGCGAATGCCGGATAAGAACTACACGCAGCCTGTAGGTTTGGGCAAGCCGCCGTACTTGGTGATGGGCTTCATCGGCCCCGTCAGCCAGAGCTTGAACATATCCTTCTGGTCGATCTCGACATACTTGGCGAATTTGCGAATCGGCGGAACAACGCCGAACTCGTCATAATATTCACGCGCCTTAACGATTTGCGACCATTTCAACTCATCCAGCGCAAAACCATCGGCTTGCGCCATGGCTTGGGCAATTTCCGGCGTCCATAAACCACGGTCAACAAGGTATCCGTCGCCATCGCGTTGAGGAAGTTCCATGGTAATACTCTCGCTGTAATCGAACGTACGCGCGATTATGCAATAGGTGAGTGATTTAGTCAACTATTAAGCGGGACAAGTCGCTCAGGGCGCGTAGCGAAAGCCGCCCCAGTTGATGTTACTCATCATTTGGGGATGAGCGAACGTCCCTTCCTGGTCGAGCCCGGTGAATTACCGCTGACAGATCGCGGAGGCAGTGTAGTGCTCAATGTCGGGAAAAGCGTGCCCATTTCGTCTTCCGCTGCCGCTCCACCGCGCACTGGATCGAGGTGTTCCGTAGATTCTATGGACCAACCCACAAGGCCTACGCCGCGCTCGAGCTGGCGAGCCACGAACAGCTGACCGAGGACGTCGCTGCGTTGCTTGCACTCCGGATCACGGGCAGGCCGGATTCGTTGGTTATACCGGACGAATATTTCGAAGTTGTTGTCCCCAAGAAACA
>JAKBDW010000423.1:0-8103 GCA_021834245.1 Pseudomonadota bacterium | reverse complement strand
CGCAAGCAGGCTTGCACGGGTCGCCGAATCCAGTACGCCCTTCGCGAGCAGCGAGGCAAGCCAGTCTCGGGGAGGCAAGACGGAGTCAGGGCCAATAAAGATGCAACTTTCGAGCCTGCCGGCGGCGAGACGTGCTGCCCGGTAGCGGCGTGTCGCCGTGTCAAAATATTCGATCCACTCGATCTTCTCGTCTGCCGCGCATAGAAGAGCGCGTGCTGTGCTGGCCCAGTCAGCAGGTAGCGCGTCGCCGGCTAACTCATAGCGCCACAGGCCTGCGCCGCGGGACACGGCCCAGTACGTTGCATTGACCGGCGTAACGCGGCGCCGTGACAACAGGAAGCCGTACCAGGCCGGAAGAAGAGGCGTCGCACGGACCGGCGTGTGCTTGAATTCCGGCTCTCCGGAAATTGGATCGGTGGCCGGATTGACAACCGCATCTATGCAACCCCCGCTGGTGAATTCATCATTCCAGTGCATCGGAACAAATACCATGCCTGAGCGCATTTCTTCGTTCACCCGTACTCGCGCGGCCGCTTTACCCCATCTTGATTCAATGCTTGCGAGCGTTCCCTCGACCAGCCCGTGCACTGCTGCATCGTGCGGATGAATTTCCACATATGGCTCTATCGTATGGGCCGCAAGTCGCGCCGAATATCCGGTGCGAGTCAGCGTATGCCAGTGGTCGCGTACCCGACCGGTATTGAGAACAAGGGGGTATTGCGCATCAGGTAGATGGGCGGGCGGATGTGGCGTTACCGCAATGAAGCGTGCGCGCCCGCTCGGGGTAAAGAATCCGCCGTCACTGAAAAGCCGTGCAGTTCCGCCTGGATTGTTTCGGGTGACCGGCCACTGCAGCGGCCGCATATCCGAGTATTCTCCGTCACTCATGCCGACAAGACCGGAGAGATCGAAATCGCGCGTACCATCGTTGTCCAGGGCAGACAGGGCGGCGTGTTCGCGGAATACTGCAGCCGCATTGGGGTAATCAAAAGCTTCACGATACCCCATGCGCCTCGCGGCCTCCGCCAGCATCCACCAGTCTGGCCTCGCCTCGCCTGCAGCCGGCAGAAATCGGCGCTGGCGTGAAATTCGTCGCTCTGAGTTGGTGACCGTACCCTCCTTCTCGCCCCAGGCCTGCGCCGGCAACAGCACATGAGCAAATCGTGCCGTGTCCGTATGACGCACGCAATCCGAAACGATAACCGTGGGGCACTTCGCCAGAGCACGGCGCACCTGACCTGCGTCCGGCAGGCTGACTGCCGGGTTGGTGGCTATGATCCAAAGCAGCTTGATACGACCCTCCTCCACGGCCCGGAACAGCTCGACCGCCTTCAACCCTGGCTCGGCAGCGATGTTCGGTGCCCTCCAGAATTGCTGCACCAGCGCGCGATGCGACGGATATTCGAGATCGAGATGCGCAGCCAACTGGTTGGCAAGGCCTCCAACCTCGCGCCCTCCCATGGCGTTCGGCTGCCCGGTGAGCGAAAACGGGCCCATACCCGGACGCCCGATGCGTCCGGTGAGCAGGTGACAGTTGATAATGGCGTTGACCTTGTCGCTACCACTTGAAGACTGATTCACGCCCTGGGAAAACAGGGTCACAGTGCGCTCATTTCGCGAGAACAGTTCAAAGAATTGGACTACCTGGCCGGCGGCAAGGCCGCAACTTGCAGATACCCTATCGACGTCCGGCGCACTGGCTCGCGCCGTGGCCAGCGCCTCTTCAACGCCTTCCGTATGGTCGTCCACGAACAGGGCATGGGATTCACCGCGGTCGTAAAGCCACATCAGCAATCCGTTGAAGAGCGTCACATCCGTTCCCGGTTTGAGCGCCAAGTGCAGATCGGCGACATCCGCAGTGGCGGTCCGGCGCGGATCGATTACCACCACCCGCAGGCCGGAATGTAAGCGTTTCGCTTCGACAATGCGCTGATACAAGACCGGATGACACCAGGCCGCGTTGGAACCAACCAACACGATGAGTTGCGCGCGCTCGATATCTTCGTAGCAACCGGGCACGCTGTCGGCACCAAATGCGCGCTTGTGGCCTGCTACCGCGGACGCCATGCATAAGCGTGAGTTGGTATCAATGTTGGCGCTGCCCAAAAAGCCTTTCATCAGCTTGTTGGCGACGTAGTAGTCTTCAGTTAGCAGCTGCCCAGAAACGTAGAAAGCGACGGAATCCGCGCCGTATTTGACCAGGGAATCGCGTATGCCATTCGCTACCGTATCTAGCGCCATGTCCCAATGGACACGCTCACCAGCCACCTCCGGATAGAGCAGTCGCGGCATGCCATCGAGAGTATCGGCCAGTGCTGCACCTTTCGAGCAGAGGCGGCCACGGTTGGCAGGATGATCAGGGTCGCCACGCACCGCTATTGCCCCGTTTTTTTCCACGCGTGCGATAACGCCGCAGCCGACGCCACAATAGGGACATATAGTGCGAACTTCGTCTGAACCCATAGGAGAGCGCATCGCGGCTTGCTGCAACTGGGGTATCACCGGCTTCAGAGTACCGCTATTGCACCGCTTGCGTCCGGCGTAAGCGACAGAAATACGCGACCATTTTCGACCCGCACCGGATAGCGGGCGGCGCAACCCTCATCTGGAGCAGCCGCCAGACCGCTGTCCAGATGAATCTTCCAGTCGTGCAGCGGGCAGGCGACCATGCGTCCATGAACGATGCCTTGGGAGAGCGGACCGCCCTTGTGCGGACAGCGGTCACGCAAGGCAAAGACCTCATCGCTGACGGTGCGGAATACAGCGATATCCCCGCTACCACATCTGATCACCCGGGCGCCCTGGCGCGGGATTTCCTCAAGCGCGCCGATTTCAATCCAGTCTACAGTTGTCTTCATTGCACTGTTTGCAGCTAGCACTGTCTGCCTCCTTTAATTCTTTGCCGGAATTGGTCTCTTCCTGCGCCGGCCCGCTGCAAGGCGGTCCAGCGCGAAGGTTCTACTCGTGCGCTTGACGCATATTGGAATTCACAGCGCCCGAGCGAGCGCTTGCCCGAAATCCTTTAGCCAACAAGCTTGAGCGGGACAAATTCATGCCGATCCACACCCCGCGCCCGTTCGGCCCACGGATCGATCTGGGCAAACTGCTGCGAGTAACGGAAACGCTCGGCCAGCGCCTTGCGGCCATCCGCATCCTCCGCCACCCGCTGCTTCACGTAGGCCAGGCCAACGCGCTCAACCCAGGGTGCCGTCCGCTCCAGGTAGTGTGCCTCCTCGCGGTAAACTTGCAGGAAGGCAGCACAGTATTCGAGCACCTCTTGCGGTGTCTTGACGCTGCACAGGAAATCTGTGGCACGCACTTTCACCCCGCCGTTTCCGCCGACATGCAATTCATAGCCCGAATCGACGCATACCACTCCAAAATCCTTGATGGTTGCCTCGGCACAGTTACGCGGACATCCCGACACCGCAAGTTTGACCTTGTGCGGCATCCACGAACCCCACGTCATCTTTTCGAGATCAATGCCCATGGCGGTGGAGTCCTGGGTGCCGAATCGGCACCAGCTGCGACCCACGCAGGTCTTAACGGTACGTATCGCCTTGCCATAGGCGTGCCCTGACACGAATCCGGCCGCCGACAGGTCACTCCACATCGCCGGCAGATCCTCCTTTTTCACTCCCAGCATGTCGATACGCTGCCCCCCGGTAATATGCACTGTTGGCACGCGGTATTTCTCCGCGATTTCGGCGATGGCTTTGAGCTGTGCCGGCGTGGTTTCACCGCCCCAAATGCGCGGCACTACCGAGTAGCTGCCGTCTTTCTGAATATTCGCGTGCACGCGCTCGTTGATAAACCGCGCCTGGGCATCATCGACGTATTCTCCCGGCCATGCAGTCAGCAAATAGAAGTTGAGCGCCGGCCGACATTTGTTGCAGCCGTCCGGAGTTTTCCATTCGAGCCGACGGATCACGGCAGAAATGCTCTTGAGTTCGAGATCGCGAATCGCGCCGCGAATCTCGTCATGCGAGTGGTCAGTACAGGCGCAAAGCGGCTTCTTCTTCGGCGTCACCGAATAATCACCGCCCAGTGTGGCAGCGAGCAGCGCCTCGACCAGGCCCGTGCAGGAACCGCAGGAACTTGATGCCTTGGTGTGTGCTCGAACCTCTTCCAGGGTAAACAGCTTCTTGTCGCTGATCGACTTGATGATGGTTCCCTTGCACACCCCATTGCAGCCGCAAATCTCGGTGCCATCCGGCATCGATGCGACGCGGCTCTTGATATCCCCGTGCCCCACATCCCCGAGATGCGCCTGGCCAAACAGCAGCTTGTCGCGCAGACCTTCCACATCAGTGTCGTCGCGCATCATCTGAAAATACCAGGCGCCGTCCAGGGTGTCGCCATACATCACTGCCCCGCGAATGCGATTGTCACGCAGCACCACCTTCTTGTAGATGCCGCGGCCAGCATCCTTGAGGACGATTTCCTCGCATCCCTCGCCACCCTGAAACTCGCCAGCAGAGAAGAGTTCGACGCCGGTCACTTTGAGCTTGGTGGAACTCATCGAACCGGCATATCGCGCAAAGCCGAGTTCGGCCAGGTGATTGGCGCACACCTTGGCCTGCTCAAACAGGGGGGCAACTAGCCCGTATGTCTGACCACGATGCTGTACACACTCGCCCAGCGCATAGATGCGCGGGTCAAAGGTTTGCATGGTGTCGCTCACCACCACGCCGCGCTCGCAGTACAGGCCGGCACCCCTGGCCAGGGCTACGTTCGGCCGGATGCCGACCGCCATGATCACGAGATCGGTCTCGATTTCAGTGCCGTCACCGAGGCGAACCCCACGCACCCGCGTATCACCCATTATGGCTTCAGTCTGCGCCGGCATGACAAATTGCAAACCGCGTTCCTGCAAAGTTGCCTTTAGCAGCTTGGCCGCGGCCGGATCGAGCTGCCTTTCCATGAGCGTGTCAACGAGATGCACCACGGTGACTTGCATTCCCTGGCGCAGCAGGCCGTTGGCCGCCTCAAGACCGAGCAGGCCGCCGCCGATTACCACGGCACGCTTGTATTCACGTGCAGCGCTGAGCATGGCATCCACGTCGCGGATGTCGCGAAAGGTTAAAACGCCATGAAGCTCCCTTCCCGGGACGGGCAGAACGACAGGTGTCGATCCGGTAGCAACCACCAAACGGTCATATGGGGCGGTGGCGCCATCCATGGCAACTACTTTGCGCGCACCGCGCTCGATGCGCTGCACTTCCTTTCCAGCATGCAGCGTTATTCCGCTTGCCGCATACCAGTCCACGTCATTCAACAGGATGTCAGAAAATTTCTTCTCGCCCGTGAGAACTGGAGACAAAAGTATGCGATTGTAGTTACCGTGCGGCTCTGCACCGAAAACGGTGATGTCATACATGTCAGGAGTGATCTTCAGCAGCTCCTCGATCATGCGCATTCCAGCCATGCCATTTCCAACCAGTACAAGTTTTTCTTTCATGAGTTCACCTTGAGTTTCCTGTCCATAGGTCAGGCTGCCGCAGCCCCCTGATTTTCGTAAAGGAAACGCAGAATGGAGGCGCGGGTACGCACGTATTCCACTTCTTCCGCCAATGCCAGGCGATTGCGCGGGCGTGTCAGATTTACGCCGAGTACTTCGCCGATCGTCGCATCCGGACCATTGGTCATCATTACAACCCGGTCGGACAGAAGTACCGCTTCGTCAACATCATGCGTAATCATGAGAACGGTGTTGCCGAGACGCCCATGAATTTCCATTAATGCGTCCTGAAGGCTCGCGCGCGTCAACGCGTCGAGCGCGCCGAAGGGTTCGTCCATGAGCAGCACCTTGGGCTCCATTGCGAGCGCACGCGCAATTCCCACACGCTGTTTCATACCGCCAGAAAGTTCGTGCGGCCGCTTGCCGGCAGCTGGCATCATGCGCACCAGCTCCAGGTTATGCATGATCCACTCGTGGCGATCCCCTTTTGACTTGCGCCGCCCGAAGACCTTGTCAACAGCAAGCGCCACGTTTTCGTATGCGGTAAGCCACGGCAACAAGGAGTGATTCTGGAATACTACGGCGCGATCCGGCCCGGGATCGACCACCTCGCGCCCGTCCAGCAGCACCACCCCCTCGGTCGCCCGAAGCAGGCCTGCTGCAATGTTGAGTAGCGTCGATTTGCCGCAGCCCGAGTGACCCAGAATCGAAACGAACTCTCCGCGATCGATACGCAGATTTACCTCACGCAGGGCTCGGAACGACCCAGATGCGCCGTTGAACTCAACGCCGATCCTTTCAAAACTCAGGTAATTCTTCATGGCTTCTCCGTATTCAATGGCCGTAGTCGAAGCGCCGCTGGATGGCGATCATGATCGCTTCCAGCACAATACCCACGATACCGATGACCACAATTGCCACGATGATCGATGACACGTTCAGGTTGTTCCATTCGTCCCACACGTAAAATCCGATACCGATGCCGCCGGTGAGCATTTCCGCTGCAACAATCACCATCCAGGCGATACTCAGAGACAAGCGCATGCCGGTGATGATGTAGGGGCGGATGGCCGGCAGGATGATCCTGTAGGCCACCTCGAAAGGCCTTAGACGAAGCACGCGCGCCACGTTCAAGTAGTCCTGCGGAATCGCGCGAACACCAGCGGCGGTATTGATCACCGTTGGCCAGATACACGTGATGAAGATCACGAAAATCGCCGACGGATCGACTGCCTTGAACACCAGCAACCCGATGGGCAGCCAGGCCAAGGGGCTTACCGGTCGCAGTATCTGCACCAGCGGTTGCCAGGCGGCGTTGAAGATCCGGCTCATGCCCATGAGAATTCCGACCGGAACTCCCACCACCACCGCCAGACCGAACCCCGCGAGCACTCGGCCAAGCGAATACAGCAATTGCCAACCAATTCCTTTGTCGTTGGGTCCGGCATCGCGGAATGGGTGGGAGAAGACAGTCACCGCGCGCGACGCGACTGCCGCAGGCGTCGGCAGATTTGGTGCGACGTGCGCCTGCAATTCCGTCCACACCAGCAACACGATACCGAATGTGATTACCGGAAGCGCAACTCGCATGACTAGATCGCCACTTCTCCCGCGGCGACGAGACCTGGGGCCGACGGCGGTGGTCGACGCTGGTGGACGATCATCCATCGCGCTGGCAGCGGCTGACCGCACTTTTAGGTTGACGATTCTTGCGGACACTTTCCCTCCTGGCAGCCTTTGTTCAGGTGTTGAGCTTGACGAGCGAAGCCGTATTTACCTTGCGGTTATGCACCTTGAAGCTGTCGAGGTAGGCAATGAGCCTCGCCGGATCGTAATGCAGCCCATCAAAGAAGCGGTCCGGCCCCATCACGATGGGCCTGCTTGCGTGCGTTAGCGTCCATGTCGCGGCGTGAGTGCCCTCGGTTTTGTAGTCAATCGTTGGATAGGGAACTCCAAGCTCCTTCGCCGCATCCCGGTACAGGTCAGGCCGATACACGGAGGCGGCCGTGTGACGAATATCGATAGCCTTGCGGATCTGCCCCCAGCGCAACATCTGCGTAATGAACCATTCCGCTTGCGAGCGCCATGGAAAATTCGCCGCGTAGCGATAGAACACATTGAAATCCGGCAGCGAACGCGGCGCCTCGCCAGAGGAGTAGCGAAACGTCCCGGTCATGGACATCTTGACGACTTCGTCTGGCGCATTGACGTACGACTTCTGCGAAATGATGCGCACAACTTCCGGACGGTTCTCTGGCTGATCCATCCACTGTGCGGCTTCAATCATTGCCATGACCGCGGCCTTATGGGTACGTGGATATTTTTCCGCCCATTCCAGATTTACGCCGAATACTTTCTCCGGGTTGTTATTCCAAAGTTCGTAGCTGGTGATGAGCGTATGCCCGATTCCTGCCGTGACGGCACGCTCGTTCCAGGGTTCACCTACGCAGTAGCCGTCGACATTACCTGCCTCGAGATTTGCCACCATTTGCGGTGGAGGAATGACGATCAACCGCAGGTCATTGTCAGGATCGATACCGGCAGAGGCCAGCCAGTAGCGCAACTGGTAATTGTGGGTGGACACAGGAAACACCATGGCGAAAGTCATCGGACCTTTGCCGGTGCGCTTGTCAGCATCGATC
>JAKBDW010000545.1:0-8106 GCA_021834245.1 Pseudomonadota bacterium | reverse complement strand
CCTAAGTTACCCCCGTATCAGAGGATTGGGCGCAATCGCCTTAAACTTGCGCTTTGCAACTTACTTGCTGCGCCATCGCCGTGAGTTCGACGCCATCCACATCCACATGATGCACAACCTTGCGGGCGCCGCCGGTTGGCTCAATCGCTGGGTTCAGGCAACCATAACCGTCAAGGTTTCGGGCGCTGCCGAGTTTCACGGGGGGATACTTGACCCCGAGCTAAGCCGCATGCCCGTGCATAGAATTCTTAGCGCAGGCGCCAAGCGCCTGGATGCCTTCCAATGCATCAGCCGCTACACGCTCGAGATGATGCGCCAAGCCGGCTATCCCTCAGCCAAATTGCACTTTGTGCCCAATGCTGTAGATCACTCGCGGTTTGCACAGGCGAGCCCCGATACATCTACGGGCATGTCTGTCGTATTCGTTGGCCGACACGTGGCTGTGAAAGGGCTGGACATTTTGCTGCGCGCGTGGTCCACGGTGCAGCGCCCGGCGGACGCTCGCCTAATTTTGGCGGGTGACGGTCCCGAGGACGCGCGACTCAAGCTCCTTGCAAGCGAGTTGGGTGTTGCTGGCAGCGTGGAATTTCCAGGACTTGTTATCGACGTGCCGGCGCTGTTGGCGCGCAGTTGCCTGTATGTGCAAGCGTCGCACCAGGAAGGACTTCCCAACGCTGTATTGGAGGCGATGGCTGCTGGCCTTCCTGTGGTGGCCACCCGCATCAGCGGACATGAGGACGTTGTGGAATGCGGCAAAACTGGCTTGTTGGTGCCGCCTGGCGACCCGGAGGCCCTCGCCCGTGCCATCGGATCCCTGCTCGCGAACCCGGCCCTACGCCTGCGCATGGGCCAAGCAGCGCGCGAAACCATACTAAACACCTACCGTGCGGAAGTAATTGCTGCGCGTCTCCTGCGGGTCTATCGCGGAGAATCCGCCAGCTCATCCGCCCCTAGCTCGAATACCTTACGCGCTCCTCTCCGCTGACAATATGGATGTCTTAGGGCAGGAGCAACGCGGCACGCTCATGAACTTGCTGCGCCACACGTCGAACTACTCGATTGGCACCCTTCTCATAACGCTAGCCAGCATAATCTCGTTCCCGATCTTCACCCGTATGTTCACTGTCGCTGAGTACGGTGTTCTCGGGCTTGTCAATGTGACGATAGGCTTCTTGGTTGGCGTCGGCAAATTGGGTTTGCAGAAATCCATCGTTCGCTTTTATGCCGAAATCGAGAGCGGCCAGCGTGCAGGTGATAAGGCCATGCTTTTTTCCACTGTACTGTTCAGCATGGTCGGAACGGGAGTGGGCATTGCTGCTGTCAGCGCCTTGCTTCTCTTGGTATCGCCGAGTGCATGGTGGGGCCATACACGTGCACAGCTCATCATTGCATTGGCAACCCCGCTTGTGTTACTAAGGGTAGTCGACAGTGCCATGCTTAATCTGCTCAACGCCGAGCAGAAAAGCGCACTCTACAGCGCGTTCACCGTAATTCGAAAATATCTCAGCTTAGGATTTGTTCTGCTGGTTTTGCTTTCCGTCGCGCGCAATCTTTATGGTTTTTTCATAGGCACCATGGCAGCGGAGCTCCTAGCCATGATCTATATCGTGACATATTATGCTCGCCAACACCTGTTCGACATCCGCCGTTTTTCCAAACCGCTCTTTTCGGCCATGCTGACATTCGGGCTGCCATTGCTGGCCAGCGAGCTATCGGTTCTTCTTCTGAGCATGGGCGGGCGCTACATCATTAACTACCAACTCGGCCCCAGAGAGCTTGGCTCATATTCCGCCGCGGCCAACTTTTCCGAATATCTCCAGGGCATCCTTACCGCTTCGTTCGCTCAGGCAGTTGTGCCCATGTACCTTCGCCAGTGGGAGCAACAGGGCAAGGCAAAAACAACTGCCTTCCTGCAGGAAGCGTTACGCTATTATTTGGCGCTTGCGCTACCAATATTAGCCGGCATGGCTGCGCTTGGCCCGAACATGCTACGCTTATTAGCGTCGGACAAGTATGAGGTGAGCGCGGCTTTATTCATTTACATGGTAGGAGGCATGCTAATCGCCGGCGGCACACCCATTTTCAGCGCTGGCATTTACATTAAGAAGCTTACAAAGATTGTAATGTATTCAGTATTAGCAACCACATTCTTAAACATCGCGCTCACTGCAGTGCTCCTGCAATATTATGGCATTGAGGGCGCCGCGATCGCATCCCTTGCAAGCTCGTTGTTTTACTTGGCAGCGACCGCTTGGTTTGGCAGGAGTGTGATTCGCGTATCAATGCCGTGGCGGCATTTGGTAAAGTACGGGACACTTTCGATGCTTATGTATTTCATCATCACGCACATTCAGGCCCCTAACGCCGCGCTACGGATCATGCTGCAGATCGCTGCCGGTATCGTGCTGTACGGCCTACTTTTGGTGATGACTGATGCGCCAATCCGTCGCCTAGCCAGTAAAGGCTTGGCCCGAATACGCCAGAGCTGAGTGATGGAGCCCTTCTGCCGTGTGGGATTCGCACCCACGCGAATGCACGATCGTTCATAGCCTACATCGAACCTCCGTGGCCACTTTGAACATGCCGTAGCTCATCGAGCTAGGGAAACACTGATCAATTCCCCGGGGCGAGCGCCGCGCGCTGGCCGAACGGGGTGCAAACTGGAACAATGGTCCTGAGCGCCGTGGGTGCAAGGAACGACGATGCAGACGAGTTTTTCCGAGTTCGAGTACGCGAGCAAGAAGCGGCAGACGCGACGTGACCGCTTCCTGGCGGAGATTGAAGGGATGACGCCGTGGAGCGAGTTGGTCGCGGCGATCCAGCGGCATTGGGAGCGCCATGCAAAGCTTGCCGTAGCGACTCGGATCCGGCATTAGGAAATCTGTAAGCAGTAATTCAGGAAAGCTCAAGAACCTCAGTTTGCAGCAAATTCCCCAGTCAACCGGAACCACCCGCGCGCATCTCCCAAGGAGGCGGTAACGAGAACTGTTTCGCCAGCGTTCGTGCGGCGCACTCCATCGCCTCCGTGTAAGGCACACCTTCACTTGCATAGCGCGCTGCATAATCCGCACGAATTTCGCCCGGAATACGCACTGGATCAAATGCGTTAATTGCGGGTGACGATTTAACCCACGCGCTCAGGATGTCCAGACGCGCGAGGAACTTGTCCATAGGCATGAACCTCTCGATTTGGATTGCGAGAAAAAAATGCCCAACGTCAACTGGGCGATCCCACGTTTGAAACAGGGAGCCAACGTCTTTGGCGACCCCAGCGCCGGTGAGGACGCCGCTCAGGATTTCCACCATTAGCGCAAGGGCATAGCCTTTAGCTCCTGCGGCTGGTAACAACGCCCCGGACGCCGCCACCAAAGGATCTGAGGTGGGCCTGCCACGCGCGTCGAGTGCTGCCTCTGGCGGTAAGTCCGTGCGGCAGCCTTCGGCCTTCCGCACGGCAGACCCCGCCACTGCGCTCGTGGCAAAATCCACAAGAACAGGTCTTCCGTCCAGAGTCGGGCAGCCAAAAGCCAAAGGATTTGTGCCGAGCACAGGACTTGTGCCATTGAATGGCGCAACCTTGGGAAATGCGTTGGTACAAGTGAATCCAATACAGCCCGCTTGCGCAGCCTGCTCGCAGTAATAGGCCGCAGCCCCATAATGGGAACTGTGTTTGACGGTGACTACGCCAACACCTTGTGCGCGCGCCAGTTCGACGGCGCGTTCGGTTGCAAGTTTTCCCGCCGTAAAGCCGAGCCCCTGACCTGCATCGAGCTGATGAGCGGCTGGTGAAATGATTGCCCAAGCCATTCTCGCTGGGGAATGCGTCAGGCCGCGGCATACCCGCTCAATAAGATTGGGAAGCCGTATCAAGCCATATTCCAGTCTGCCGTGAAGGTCTCCCCAAAGCAAGCCATCCGCGACTGCCTCGGCGTCGCTTGGCGCGATGCCCGCTGCCAGCGATGCGTCGAAGATGAATTTACGATGGGTGCTTGTTAATATTTTATGCATTAGTCTGCCCTATCCATTTTTGCTCCCCCATCTAAGCAAAGCGCAGTGCAATTTTCTAAGTTTCATGACCCAGTAGCGATAAAACAAAGCCAGCCAGGGGCCAGGGTCATTCCAACGAAAAATTAGAAAATGCTGGGGCCGAGCCATGCTAATAAACCAGTCTTTGGCTTTGAGTTCGCCTCGACGGCGGAGTTGAATACACGCCTTTAAATCATTAAGGGGAAGTAAAATATTTACACTTCGCCGATTTGATTCGTGTGGCAAGGGAAGATCGGCGAGTCGGTTGTAGACGAGAAGTGATGCGGGAATTCCGGATAATTCCAACATTTCATGAATCAACACGAACCGTGCATTGCATTCCATCAACTTCAGTTGCCCATCGCGGGGATCCCGTTTGAACTCAACGCTACCGTACCCGGTGAGCCCTGCTCCACGCATGAATCGCAAGCCCATCTCCGCCACCTCTGGATCTGGATATTTGTCTGAAGTATGATAAGTTCCAAGTCCAAAGCCAAGCGGAAACTGGCGCGACTTCCGTTTTGTCAAAAGAAAAAGAGGGTTAAATTGCTTGTCGAGATAGGTAAAACAACTTCGATAGAGATTTTCAGGGCCAGGAATAATTTCTGTTAATAACATCTCCGACTCTTGTTGCTGCGCCAAGTCAAAGAAACGCTTGAGTTCGTCGCAGTCTCTTACAACAAATACTTTCGCATCGAATACACGGCGAAAAATATGTCCATGCCGCGGCTTGAGTGCGCAGGGGTAGCCGATCCAGTCGGCTGCTTCGACTGCATCTTC
Source organism: Pseudomonadota bacterium (assembly GCA_021834245.1). Lineage (GTDB taxonomy): Bacteria > Pseudomonadota > Gammaproteobacteria > Acidiferrobacterales > UBA6901 > JAJXUF01. Next base: position 3,303 of record JAKBDW010000545.1, on the reverse strand, counting down.
GAGCGTGCGAACGGGTCGCGATTTCGGTGTGGGCACGCCTGCGCGTTGCGCCAACCGATATGTCTCCGTTTTGTCCAGCATTGCTAACAGTACGTCATCGTTTCCCTCGATAAGGCGGTAACTGTTCTCGAGCGCGTCTCGATGTCGAGCAATCAGCATAATCCCGTCATCGCAGCATGGGAGAACGACGGCACCATGCAGGAACTCAGCCTCTGCGCTAGTCATCCATTTGAACCAAGCTTGAACTGGGCCGAGGCCCGTTGGTATATAGATACGGTGAATAAACCGGGAGGCGAGCACGGCCTGCGGCGTTGAGTGCAGGGCGTAAACCACGATGCCTTGAGGTGCAAGGTGCCGTGCAACTGCTAGCGCATTAATTCCTCCACCGAGTAGGACGATGGGCGGCTTGATAGCCATATTTCTCATACTGTGCCAACCATTGGAGGCTCCAATTCGTTGCCATGAATAGAGTCCTCCGTTAAGCCTAGCAACGCGCGTAGAATAGGTTCAGCGACCGAAGCGGCTTGATCTGGATTGCAAACTTGGTAGTGATAAAATAGGCCAGGAGTGGCATTCACTTCGATAACCACACCACCTCCAGCTACCAAACCGACCGTTGGATCCGGCGTAATGATGTCCACACCGGCGATCCGTGCACCGACCGCGCAGGCTGCCTTGGATCCGTCCTTGATTAGCTCATCAGCGAGACGATGTCTCACAGATTCTCCAGCGGTTTCGGCGGCCTGATTGGACACTGACTCCACTATCACGCGTTGACCATTATCGGGAATCGATCGCAGGGAGAAACCCTGCGCCTGCAGGGTCGCACGGCAATCAAGGCCGACGGGCAAGGGCTTTACGATCTGACTTTCGCTGGCGGCTAAACGGCGCAAGTTCTCAGCCGCGATAAGTTGCGCAACCGACGATCGACCGTCACCCGTCACGGTGGGCAAAGGCCGATGCACTCCATCAAGAAACTTGCCATCGAGATAGAGCAACCTGTAATGATCGCCGGGGATCTGGCGCTCAATGAGGAGGTGGTCACTGTACAGAGATGCGTATGCTGCGGCGAAGGTCAAGGAGCGATGTGTACGCACGCCCGTTGTCACACCATTGCCCCCTCCCGTTTCTCGGGCCGGCTTGATCACGCAGAAGGATTTTTCAGCGGCCAGAAATTGGCGTGCCGCGGCGATTTCGCCCAATGTGAATTCCAGAGATGCTGGAACAGGAATTCCGGCGCTCCTCAATAAGCGGTGAACTAGCGGTTTGTTTCCAGCAAGTTTCAAAGTCACCGGATCACCCAGCATCATCAATTGTTCGAAAAACCGTGTCGTTTGAGTGCCATGTGTGAGTTCACTGAAGCCATAACCTATGTCGCGATATTCGACTCCAAGTACACTTGCAGTTTCACGCCACATCCGTGCATGCCAACCGAACTGCGGAGAGCGGAATGCGGATTTATGGCCAAAGACCTTATGAATGAGTTGATTGGCTTTGAGAAACCGCCGTACCCAAAGTACACGAACCATAGAGCTGCTCTGGAGAGAAGGGCGGAGGCGATAATTAGCCTGGCGCAGGATCAAACGATGTCTGGAGGATTGCATCCTCCTTCAGCGAGGCAGTCATCGACCCACTGATTGGAGAATTCTCCACGCGCAACCGCTGCAATATATTCTTTTTCAGAAGCCTTGCGTAACGTTAACCTTTGAAGGAGGTCAGAAGCCAACTCTTGAGGGACGACGACCACCCCGTTTTGGTCACCAATAATAATGTCTCCCGGATTTACAACAATACCACCACATTGAATCGAAAAATTGACCTCGCCGGGGCCGCGATGCAGTGGGCCGATTGGCGTGACACCACGGGCAAACACGGGGAAATTGAGTTTTATAATATCTTGAATGTCGCGCACATATCCATCAACCACAAAACCAACAATGCCCCGGAATTTGGCCTTTGTTGTTATTAAATCTCCGAGCACGGCATTCATTGTGGATCCGCCTGCGTCAACAATTATGACGTCTCCGGGCTTTGCAAGGTCAAGCGCCTTGTGCACCATCAAGTTATCGCCTGGAAATACTTTGACTGTGCAAGCCGGACCGAGGACACGGGAGTGAGTCGGTGTTATACTATGAATGGCTGTACACATTGTGTACAGCCGATTCATCAGATCCGAAATATCCGGCGTTTGAAAGCCACCCAGGCCATTGACTAAATCCTGAGCGGGCCGTTTGACTTGGGCCCGGATTCGGAATCCTGGCCCGGGATGAAGTTCTGACGATTTTGGTTTAGAGGCGAGTTTCATGGTTATTAAGATCCGCGCATTGGCGATTGGCTTCCAATAATATTGGCCGCACCATTCTATGGCCCCTGGAGAGGGCGAGCGCCCTCTCCCCTTTAAACTAACAATTGCTTCTATTTATGCGGGGCGGTCCACAAACTTGCGGCAGAATTGATTGCGATGGGGGGAGCCGCCACAATTAATGCGTAAAAAAGCACTACAAGGTCGATCGCCAATCTTAATTAGATGAGTTCTTATTAATCTCTGCGGGACCATAAATTGATCTGAATTGGATTCAACGCTGCCAATGGAATTTAAAGTTGACTTCATCGCGATGCGCGTTAAAGCGCAACTGCAGTGAGGTGCGATAAGCGATTCAATTCAAAGATGTGCTCAATTGCGGACCGCTCTCCTGGGCCAGGAAGCAGGCCTATTCGGGTCATGGAATACCTGTCGATGCCGCGGTGATTGCACCTATACAGCTATATCCATAGCCAAATGCTGTAGATTCAGGTATTTTTGCATTACGTTGCTTCAAAGCTTACGCAAGCGCGAGCACTCCTAGCATCCCTTGAATGAAGGGGGCAACCTCTGCAGATACGCCCCGCAGGGCTGCAAAGGATCTCGCCTTGCATTTCCAGATCCCGTAGCTGAGACTCATGGATCGGCAGCCAGCCTGTTCTGAGCGGCAAGCCAATCCCGTTCAAATTGCGCAAGGCTGACGTAGTCCAATCAACCCGTACATCGTCCCGATGATTGGCCCTCCGGTCATACCGGCCTACGAATCGTCGGAACGGATCCGTGTGCGAAACCCTAGGTTCGTCGTAGGCTTCCCCGAATGTGAGACTGGTTAAAAAGTCGGCGCTGAACAAGTCTCAACGCATTGATTTTGTTCGTCAATTCAAGCTTTTTTAGTCGTCCAAATCGCAGGCTTGTGCGTTAAACGCTGAGGTTTCCTGCAAATTTCGACGAGGTTTGGCGCATGGGTCCGCACTCCCCGCAGGCGCCGGGGCCGGATCTGT
>JAKBDW010000350.1:0-8128 GCA_021834245.1 Pseudomonadota bacterium | reverse complement strand
ACAGGCGGCAACCCGACTTGCGCCGTTGACAGCGGTCAGGGCTGACTGAAAAGCGCGCAGAAGACAGCTACGAGATTCCGCTATTTGCATGGCCGCAACCGTACCCAAATCCCAGGCGGGCAAACATTGTCGAACCAATTTAAGTCAAATGCTAACGTTCCTGCCGGCACTCCATCAGATCGGCTAGCGTTGAGTCCAGAGTGCCGGCACGTGCGCGCAGATGTTGCGCCACCGAAACGCGGTCCTGCGCCGGGCGATTCTGGCTGAGCTTGAATTTTCCCTGGATATCGCTGATACAGATCTCGAAAGCTACTACCGCACTCAGCAGCGGCTCGAACTGGCCACCCGTGGCCGCGATGGTCCACGGTTGCACGGACTGCGCTTCGTGTTCGTCCACCAGGAGTTCCAAATGGCGGCGCACGATGTTCGTATCATGAATCACGCGCGCTGTGCCGTACACATGGACAGTTGCATAATTCCATGTCGGTACCCCGGGCGTCGAGTACCACGATGGCGAAACGTAGGCATGCGGTCCCTGGAAGATGGCGAGTACCGTAGCGCCAGCATCAAATGACTGCCACTGCGGATTTGCGCGCGCCATATGACCGAATAACCGCGCCTCGCCGTCGGGATCTGTATCGAGCATGAAGGGCAGATGACTTGCAAAGGGCTGGCCAGCATGATTCGAAACCAACACTCCGAAACTATGGTTTCGAATCAGGTCCAGCTGGTGCTTCCTTTCTGTTTCCCGAAACTGCGCCGGAATATACATGCCCTTTGCTCCTAACGTTGCCTAACCAAGACCGCGCTCCAGGGCCTGCCTCAGATCGGCGATATCCTCAAGCCCGACAGACAACCGCACGAGACCGTCACTGATACCGGCCTGGGCACGTTCCTCGGGCGTAAGGCGACCGTGAGTAGTGGTTGCCGGGTGGGTGATGGTCGACTTGGTATCGCCGAGATTGGCGGTGATGGAAATGATGCGCGTGGCATCGATGAGTTGCCATGCCGCTTTTTTACCACCCTTGAGCTCGAACGACACCAGCCCGCCAAAATCTGACTGCTGTCGGCGCGCCAGCGCATGCTGCGGATGGGTCGACAGGCCGGGAAAGTACACGCGCGCTACGGCGCCTTGCTGCGATAGCCACTGCGCTAGATGCATGGCGCTGGCGCTGTGCGCTTTCATGCGCAGACTCAGGGTTTCCAGCCCCTTGAGAAACACCCAGGCGTTGAACGGGCTCATACTCGGGCCGGCGGTTCGCAGGAAGCCGAAGACGTCCTTGCCAACGCGCTCACGGTCGCCGATCACCGCACCGCCAATGCATCGGCCCTGGCCGTCGAGGTACTTGGTGGCCGAGTGGATCACGATATCGGCGCCAAAGGCCAGCGGCCTCTGCAGGGCAGGCGTGCAGAAACAGTTGTCCACTGCCAGCAGGCAACCGTGCGAATGCGCGAGCTTTGCCAGGACTTCGATATCCGCGATCTCGGTAAGCGGATTGGACGGTGTTTCCAGAAAAAGCAGTCGTGTATTGGGACGCATTGCGCGCTCCCATTCGGCAGGCTCAGTAAGCGACACGAAACTGGTGTCCACGCCGAAACGACCGAGATAGTTCCGGAACAGAACCACGCTGGTCCCGAAAATGCTGCGTGACGCGACCACATGGTCTCCCGCGCGCAACAGCGCCATACAGGTGGCGAGAATTGCGGCCATTCCGGAGGCGGTGGCAACACAAGCCTCGCCGCCTTCGAGCGCTGCCAAGCGCTCCTCAAAAATGCGCACCGTCGGATTTGTAAACCGCGAATAGATATTGCCCGGGCTCTCGCCGGCAAAGCGTGCTGCTGCTTCGGCAGCGTTACTGAACACAAAACTCGAGGTCGGAAAAATTGGCTCCGACTGTTCGTTTTCGTTGGTGTGCCGCTGCCCTGCGCGCACCGCGCGCGTGTCGAAACGCCACTCGTCATAGCCATCCTGGGACATATCCATACCTCGTCATTGCATGCTCTTTAACGCCGGTATCGGCAAACCAGGCACAGAAACGAAAAAACCCGCTCGTGCACAGCCGAAGCGGGTCGTCTCGCTTTAGCCGGATTTTTATCGCGCCCGCAAGCTGAAGCTCAAATCGGCGCCGAATCTGTACGAACCTTAACCGAGCACAGGCGCCGCGTCAACCGCGGCCAGCCCACGCGTAGCCCATTTCAAGGATAGGTATGCAGCTCCGTCGATACCAGCTCGTTCGGGCGGTCCTGGTTGCGCGTGGCATCGCACCGCGTGCGCTCCAGCAAATCCAGGTAATCCTTGTTTACATCACCGGTGATGTACTCGCCGCTGAAGCAAGAGGTGTCGAACTGGGTAATGCGCGGATTGCCTTCGTGCGCCGCGGCAATAAGATCCACCAGATCCTGATATATCACTCGATCCGCGCCAATCAGCGCGGCAATCTGCTGTTCATTGCGCCCGTTCGCGACCAGCTCCTGGGCCGACGGCATATCGATACCATAGACGTTTGGATAGCGCACTGGCGGCGCGGCAGATGCAAAGTAAACTTTGTTGGCACCGGCCTCACGGGCCATCTGGATGATCTGCTGCGACGTCGTACCGCGCACGATGGAATCGTCCACCAGCAGGACGTTCTTGCCGCGAAACTCCAGATCGATGGCATTGAGCTTCTGGCGCACAGATTTTTTTCGCTGCGCCTGGCCCGGCATGATGAAGGTGCGTCCTATATAGCGGTTCTTTATGAAGCCTTCGCGGTACTTCAGATCCAGTTCGTAGGCCATCTGCAGCGCAGCCGTGCGGCTGGTATCAGGAATCGGGATCACGACGTCGATGTCGTGGCCCGGCCATTCGCGCTGAATCTTGTGCGCCAGCTTCTCTCCCATGCGCAAACGTGTGCGATAAACCGAGATGCCATCCATAATGGAATCCGGGCGCGCCATGTAAACATGCTCGAAAATGCACGGAACGTGCTGATGAAATTCCGCGCACTGGCGGGCGTGAACTTGCCCCTTGAGATCCACATATAGCGCCTCGCCCGGTTCGATATCGCGCACCAGGTCGTACCCGAGCGCGTCCAGCGCGACACTCTCCGAGGCGATCAGATGCTCCGGTCCCTGATCGGTCTCGCGTTTGCCGTAAACCAGTGGCCGGATGCCATAGGGATCACGAAATGCCAGAATGCCGTACCCAACGATAAGCATCGTAACCGCGTAGGCGCCACGGCAGCGGCGGTGCACTGCTGCGACAGCCCTGAAGATGTGCTCCGGCGTAAGCTGCAGCTTGGCCTGCACTTCGAGTTCGTGAGCAAACACGTTGAGCAGGATTTCCGAGTCTGAGCTGGTGTTGATATGGCGCAAATCCTCGCGAAAAAGTTCGTCTTTGAGCTGGGCCGCATTGGTCAAGTTGCCGTTGTGTGCCAGGGCCAAGCCAAACGGTGAATTGACGTAGAATGGTTGGGCCTCGGCGGCCGAATCAAAGCCGGCCGTGGGATACCGCACATGACCAAGCCCGAGATTGCCTTTGAGGTCGCGCATATGATGGGTCAGGAATACGTCGCGCACGAGACCGTTGTCCTTGCGCAGGTACACGCGCTGCCCATCGCTGGTGAGAATTCCCGCCGCATCCTGGCCGCGATGCTGCAGAACCGTCAAGCCGTCATAAATCGACTGATTGACCGGACCCTTGGCCAGAATACCGATGATGCCACACATAGGGAAAGCCCTCCGCCGCATTAACCGGCCTGGGCGCCTCCGCGCGGCCACCCGGATCCGCCCGCGGCGGTACTGGGTGACCGGACAGCTGACGGCGCATACACGACCCCTGCCCGAAGCAAACTACTATTTTCCGACTTCGCGCGGCAAAAGTCCATTTAGAAACGTCCGCCCTACGGCCAGGCTCAGCTGTAACGGAACTGATCGCCCACTTTTTGCGGCAACAGATTGCGCAGTGTGACCGCCGCGGATTCGAGATAAGGAACAAGGCTAGACTGGCGCCACCACGCCTTCTGCGGAAGCGAGGTAAGTCCGGCGAGTAGCACCAGAATTACGATTACCACCGTGCCACGGAAAGCCCCCAATACTCCGCCGGAAATACGCCCGGCAACGCCCGGCAAAGTGGCAAAAAACATAAGCCGGAGTATTAGCGCGGTCAGTACGACCATAACGAACACGGAAGCGAAAACCATCACGAATGCCAGGATGCGACGCAACGTGGGATCACTCACCCAAGTGATCCAGGACAGAATACTGTCGGAAAAGAACCAGGCGGCCAGCGTCGCGAGCACCCATGCGACCAGTGAACTTAGCTCACGCAACCAGCCGCGCAACGCGCCGATCGCCGCGAACGACAGAATCACAAGGACAATTACCAGATCTAGGCGGGTCACGATTCGAAAAACCGGCACAGGTGCGCCGCTTCCTCAGGGGTACGCCAATACCACGCCCTTAATGCCTGTCTGCCTCGCGATATGCGCCTGTAGCATTCTGGCCTCGCTATTCTTCTTAACCGGACCGACACGCACTCGGACACCAATTTTTCCGTCGAGTTTCACCCGGTCGAGTTCTGCCCTGAAACCCTTGCGCTCAAGCTTCTGCTTGACGCGCAAAGCGTTCGTACGATTGGAAAAGGCGCCGAGCTGTATCACCCAACCGTGCGTAACGCTCGCCTTCGCAACATGCACCGCCTGATGCCGGATGTGGGCGGGTGCCACTGAGCGTGCCTTTTTTGGTGCCAATTCTGGCGTTGCCGGAGGGTTCTGCTCAGCGCTTGCTGGAGCAGTCGACTCCGGCACTTGCGCCGCTGGCTGGCCGCTGGCAGCCGGGGCCTGAGCACCGGGGGTCATGGGCATGGGCGGCGGCACTGCCTGAGCCGGATTCACCGGTTCGGGCTGCGCCGGCGCAACCGGTGTTACTTCGACCTTGCTGTCCGGTACGGGCGTTTCCGCTACCGGAGCAGTGGGTACCTGGGGTGCCCGGTTCTTCAGAATCAGAGGAACGATAATTACAGCCGCGGCCACCAGCACGACGGCGCCGACGATGCGGTGCTTTGGATTGAAACTGCGACTCGTATCTTCTCGCTCGGCCAAGCTTTTACCCCTTTGCAGGATGTGACAGAAAATTGTCCCGGCCGTTTTGCGACGGCCCGTCAGACATCCACTGGCAGCAACTTGCGATGTGAATGTCCGTGACGCCGTTAAGAACCGCGCGCGCTGCGCTCGATTGAAAGCGCGCGCATTATAGCACCCACCGTGTAAAACGACCCAAAGATCACTACGCGATCTGACTGCAGGGCCTGCGCCATAGCGGCTGAATATGCCTCGCCGGGATTCTTGTGCCGCGTCGCTGGCGCACTTACCCCGGCGGCGCGAAGGGCGTCCTCCATCTGCTCGGCGCTCGCTCCGCGCGCCGTGGCAAGCGTGGCCAGATGCCAAACATCAACCACGCCGGCCAGGGCGGCAAGCACATCCGTCATGGGTTTGTCTCGCAGCATTCCGGCTACGGCCAGCGTCTTGCCGTCGATTCTTTGCGACTTGAGGGTTGCAGCAAGCGCCTGCGCCGCCTGGGCATTATGCGCCACGTCCAGAACGCGTACCGGTGTTCCGGGAAGGGTTTGAAAACGGCCCGGCAAAACTGCCGCTAGCAGGCCAGCGCGCACGTCCCCCTGGGTCACCGGAAAGCGCGCTGCCACACACTCCAGCGCCATCAGAGCGCCCGAGGCGTTGCGAAGCTGATAGTCCCCGCGCATGGCCGGGTACGGCAGCGCGGCGCGTACCCGCTCAATTCGCGGGGCGCTGGCGCGCCAGGTCCAATCAGCCACCCCGCGTTCGAAACCGAAATCGTGACCGATGCGCAGTAAATTCGCTCCTACCCGCGAGGCGCTTTGGGCAATCGAATCCGGCGGTTGCGGGTCGGCACAGATGGCCGGTCGTCCGGCGCGGAAAATACCCGCCTTTTCGCGCCCGATAGATTCGCGATCCGGCCCGAGCCAATCGGTGTGGTCGATGCCGATTGAGCTTATGACCGCAACATCAGCATCCCAAAGATTTACCGCATCCAGACGCCCCCCGAGGCCTATCTCGAGAATTGCAATATCGATTTGTTGCCAGCGGAATAGGTCTGCCGCCGCGAGAGTTCCGAATTCGAAATAGGTGAGGTTGGTTGCGCCACGAGCCGCCTCAACGCGTTCAAACGCAGCGCACAATTCGCTGTCGCTCACCGCGACAGAGGAGACGCGCACGCGTTCGTTGTAGTCGCTAAGGTGCGGCGAAGTATAGGCTCCGACGCGGTAGCCTGCGGCATGCAGGATGGCTTCCAGCATTGCCACAGTTGAACCCTTGCCATTGGTTCCTGCGACAGAAATAACCGGGAAAGGAAGGTGTTCTAGCGCGAGACGTCCCGCGACCTCGCGTACACGCTCAAGCCCAAGCTCGATCTCGCGCGGATGGAGCGTCTCCATCCAGCTGAGCCAGCTAGCGAGCGAATTAGATTGCGGAAACTCGGCGGTCACGCAGCCGGGGACTGGCTCGCTGCAGCCTTGAGTCGCCTGTCGCCAAGAAGCGACAGCAACAGCGCGATCCGATCGCGCATTTCGCGCCGGTCTACGATCATGTCAACGGCACCGTGGTCGAGCAGAAACTCTGAACGCTGAAATCCGGCCGGCAGTGTTTCACGTACCGTTTGCTCTATGACGCGCGGCCCGGCAAAACCGATCAAGGCTTTAGGCTCGGCAACGATGACATCCCCAAGCATTGCGAAGCTCGCCGACACGCCGCCCATCGTCGGATCGGTTAGCACCGATATGTAGGGCAGGCGGTGTTCCGCCATGCGCGTCAGCGCTGCGCTGGTCTTGGCCATCTGCATGAGCGACAGAAGCGCTTCCTGCATGCGCGCGCCGCCGCTCGCGGAAAAGCAAACGAGAGGTATGCCATGTTCTAGACAGGTATTGACCCCGCGCACAAACCGTTCGCCCACGACAGAACCCATGGAACCGCCCATAAAACCGAATTCGAAAACTGCGGCGACCAACGGCACATCGAGCAAAGTACCCTGAATCACAACAAGAGCATCCTTCTCACCGGTCGTTTTTTGCGCTTCTTCCAGGCGATCCTTGTAGCGCTTGCTGTCCTTGAACTTAAGCGCATCCACCGGATGCAGATTCGCGCCAATCTCCACGCGCGGCTCCTTGTCGAGAAACAGGTCGATCCGCCGGCGCGCGCTGATGCGCATGTGATAATCGCACTTCGGACAAACGTCCATGTTGCTTTCGATCTCGGCGCTGTAGAGAACTGCGTTGCAGCCGGGGCATTTGCGCCACAAACCTTCGGGGACCGCCTTCTTTCCTGCGCTCCGGCTCTGGATCTTTGGCGGGAGCAGCTTGTCGAACCAGCTCATCTTTGCACTCCAGTAACCGGATCGCTTGCGTGCGCCGTCGCCCCATCCATCGCGGCGCGCAGCTGACCTAGAAACGACGCGACTTCACCGGCAATGCGATCCGGCTGTGAAGCCAGCTCGCCTATGCGCCGCACCAAGGCGCTTCCTACTATCACCGCATCGGCAAAACCGGCCACCTTGGCGGCCGTTTCCGCATTACTGATGCCGAAACCGACGCCTACGGGCAAACGGGTCTGCGCACGAATGGCGCGCACTTTGTTCATCACCTCGGCAAGGTCCAGATTTGCAGCTCCGGTGACACCGCGTAACGAGACATAATAGACGAATCCGCTCGCAACCTGTGCTATGCGGCGCACACGTTCGCTGTCGCTGGTAGGTGCTAGCAGAAATACCGGATCGAGGCCACGCGGTCTGAGTGCGGCAATCAGCTCTCCGGCCTCCTCCGGCGGCAGATCCACGGTAAGGACGCCGTCTACGCCAGCCTCCTGTGCCAGTTCGGCGAAACGCTCGTAGCCCATAACCTCCACGGGATTCAGATAACCCATCAGCACGACAGGGGTGTGCCTGTCCTGCTCGCGGAATTCACGCACCATTGCTAAAACGCCCGTCAGGCTCACATGGTGCGCCAGCGCGCGCTCACTCGCCTTCTGGATCACGGGACCGTCCGCCATGGGATCAGAGAACGGCACGCCCAACTCGATCACGTCGGCACCGGCACCCACCAGCGCATGCATGAGATCGG
>JAKBDW010000066.1:0-8202 GCA_021834245.1 Pseudomonadota bacterium | reverse complement strand
GGAGAAACCGTCGGTTCTATTATGACGCAACGGCTACCAAACGCGCGCTCCAGCAGCTGACCATGAATTATGCTGAACATCGGACGACAAATATCGCCGGCGGCTTGCGCAACCAGCGGTAGCCTGGACAAATCCCCGTGTTCAAGTGATTACGGGAAAAGGGCGAATCTGGACGTCGGCGCCCAGGCTGTCGCGGAGCGTTTCTGCTGGCGCTGTACCGGGCCGCCGCCCCGCTACAGCGGGTGCATTAGGAACAGAGAGTGCAGCCCCACCGGCTTCCATGCTAAAATTCGCTTTTTTCGGAGGCAGCCGGCAGGGCCTACTCAGCATTCGAGCGATGTGAAAAAATAATGAAAAATCAGTATCTTGTCCCCACTTGCCGACCTGGTTAACGCCCCACAGCGACATCAAAAATGGAACAATTCGCCAAAGAGACAATTCCTGTCAATTTAGAGCAGGAGATGCGCCAGTCATATCTCGATTACGCCATGAGCGTAATCGTTGGGCGCGCGCTGCCGGATGTCCGCGACGGCCTAAAACCGGTGCACCGGCGCATCCTGTATGCGCAGCACCAGGCAAACAACGTCTGGAACCGGCCCTACGTCAAGTGCGCCCGCATCGTCGGCGACGTGCTTGGTAAGTTCCATCCGCACGGTGATACGGCCACCTACGACGCACTGGTGCGCATGGCGCAGGATTTTTCCATGCGCTACATGCTGACTGATGGCCAAGGCAACTTCGGATCAATCGACGGCGACCCGCCGGCGGCCTACCGCTACACCGAATGCCGCATGACCAAACTCTCGTCGGAGACGCTGGCCGACATCGAGATGGAAACGGTCGATTTCGTTCCCAACTATGACGGCAAGGAATTCGAGCCGGTTGTGCTGCCGACGCGCGTGCCCAATCTGCTGGTGAACGGATCATCCGGCATTGCCGTGGGCATGGCGACCAACATCCCGCCGCACAACCTTACGGAAATCGTCAATGCCTGCGTCGCCCTGATCGATGATGAGAGCATCGGGGTCGATGAGCTCATGAGGCACATCCCGGGTCCCGATTTTCCGACGGCCGCGATCATCAACGGAAGCGCCGGCATTCGTGAGGCCTACCGCACCGGACGCGGCAAGATCTACGTGCGCGCGCGAGTCGAGATCGAGACCGATGAGAAGCGCGGGCGCCAGTCGATCATTGTCACCGAGCTGCCATACCAGGTGAACAAGGCGCGATTGCTGGAAAAGATCGCTGAGCTGGTCAAGGACGAAAAGCTTGGGGGTGTGTCGGAGCTGCGCGATGAATCAGACAAGTCCGGCATGCGCATGGTGATCGAACTCAAGCGCGGCGAGGTGGCTGACGTCGTGCTGAATAATCTTTACCAGCACACCGCGTTGCAGAGCGTCTTCGGCATCAACATGGTCGCCCTGGACGGCGGCCAGCCGCGACTCTTGAATCTCAAGCAGATTATCGAAGCCTTCGTTCGCCATCGACGCGAAGTAGTCACGCGCCGCACGCTATTTGCTCTGCGCAAATCACGTGAGCGCGCCCATATCCTGGAAGGTCTCGCGGTGGCGCTGGAGAACATTGATCCGATAATCGCGCTCATTAAGGCGGCCGGTGATCCGGCATCCGCCAAGGTCGAACTGATGCAGCGTGTGTGGCGCTCGGAAATGGTCATCCAAATGCTGGGGCGCGCTGACACAAACGTCTCCCGGCCAACGGGGCTTGATGCGATCTATGGGATGACGAAGGACGGCTACCGGCTGTCTGATGCCCAGGGGCAGGCGATCCTCGATCTGCGCCTGCATCGTCTTACTGGCCTCGAGCAGGACAAAATCCGCAGCGAGTACAAGGAGCTTCTCGTCAAGATCGAGGATTTGCTGGACATCCTGCAAAGCCACGAGCGGCTCATGCGTGTCATTCGTGAAGAGCTTGTGGTTCTGCGTGACGAGTACGGAGATGCGCGCCGCACCGAAATTCAGGAGAGCCAGGTTGATTTGAAAGTCGAAGACCTGATCGCTGAGGCGACCGTCGTCGTCACGCTGTCGCACGCCGGATACGTCAAGGCGCAGCCGTTGGACGATTACCGCGCGCAGCGCCGCGGTGGACGCGGCAAGTCGGCCACGGCGATGAAGGAAGAGGATTTCGTTGACAAGCTTTTCATCGCCAACACGCACGATACGATCCTGTGCTTCTCCAATCGCGGCAAGGTCTACTGGCTCAAGGTTTACGAGATACCACAGGCCGGGCGCGGAGCGCGCGGAAAGCCTATCGTGAACTTGCTGCCGCTGGAGGAGGGCGAACGCATCAACGCGATCCTTCCTGTGCGCGTCTTCGAGGAAGGCAAGACTGTGTTCATGGCCACGTCGGACGGTACCGTCAAGAAAACTGCACTGACGGAGTTTTCCCGTCCGCGTGCAAGCGGCATCATCGCGGTGGAACTGGTTAACGGCAACTGCCTTATTGGGGTCGGGTTGACCGACGGAAATTGCGATATCCTGCTGTTCAGCACTGCGGGCAAGGTGATTCGCTTTGGCGAAGCCGACGTTCGGCCCATGGGACGTGCCGCGCGCGGCGTACGCGGTATTGCGTTGCAGGAAGGGCAGTCGGTGGTATCGCTTATCATCGCTGCCGCTGCGGATGCCGAGACCACAGTACTGACGGCCACGCTGACCGGGTACGGGAAACGCACCCCCGTGGCTGACTATCCGAAACACGGGCGCGGTGGCCAGGGTGTAATTTCGATCCAGGTCAATGAGCGTAACGGTGCTGTCGTGGGCGCCACGCTGGTGGGCCAAGATGACGAGGTGATGCTTATCACCGACGGCGGCACGCTGATACGCACGCGCGCGACCGAGATCTCGGTAGTAGGGAGAAACACACTGGGTGTGCGTCTCATTGGGCTGAATGAAGGTGAAAAGCTGGTGGGTGTCGCCAAGGTGGCCGAATCAGAGGGCGACGACGGTGAATAGGTTAGCGGTTCAATCGAAAGGTGGAAACCTGATGGCGAGAGTATTCAATTTCAGCGCAGGTCCGGCAGTGTTGCCGCTTGCGGTGCTGGAGCGCGCGCGCGACGAGATGACGGATTGGAAGGGCAGCGGCATGTCGGTGATGGAGATGAGTCACCGTGGCAAGGAATTCATTTCCATTGCGGAAAAGGCCGAGGCCGACTTGCGCGAACTGTTGGCAATCCCGGCCGGGTATAAGGTGCTGTTCCTGCAGGGCGGGGCCACCGGACAGTTCGCGATGGTGCCGATCAATCTGTTGCGCGGCAAGAGCCGCGCCGACTACATCAACACCGGAGAGTGGTCTAAAAAGGCAATCAAGGAGGCCGGGAAGTTCTGCAAGGTCAATGTCGCGGCGAGCTCGGAGTCGGTGAATTTCACGACTGCTCCGGCGCGCAATGAGTGGCGGCTCGATCCGGACGCCGCTTATGTCCACTACACACCGAACGAAACCATCGGCGGGGTCGAGTTTCACGAGATTCCCGACGTCGGCGATGTACCCCTCGTGGCGGATATGTCTTCTACTATCCTGTCACGCCCGATCGACGTGAGCCGTTTCGGACTGATTTATGCCGGCGCGCAGAAGAATATCGGACCGGCCGGTCTGGTCATCGTGATTGTGCGCGAAGATTTGCTGGGCAATCCACTGGCCGGCACGCCCACCATGTTCGACTACAAGATACACGCGGACAATGAGTCGATGTACAACACGCCGCCAACCTACGCCTGGTATATCGCGGGGTTGGTATTCGAGTGGCTGAAGGATCTCGGAGGTTTGCGCGCAATGGCGGAGATCAATCAGCGCAAAGCGCAGAAACTCTATGACTACATTGACAGTAGCGAGGGCTTCTACCGCAATCCGGTGGCGCGCAGTTACCGTTCCTGGATGAATGTGCCTTTCACCTTGCTCGATCCGGCGCTCGATGACGCGTTTCTCAAGGGAGCCAAGAGTGCCGGCCTGCTGCAGCTCAAGGGACATCGATCCGTTGGCGGCATGCGCGCCAGCATCTACAACGCAATGCCCGAAGAGGGCATCGATGCATTGATCGCCCATATGCAGGATTTCTGCAAGAAGAAAGGTTAAGAAAGATGTATAAGATACTGACATTAAACAATATTGCCGGCGTTGGACTGGCGAGACTCGATGCGGGCAAATATCAGGTAGCGGGCGACATCAAGGAGCCGGACGCGATACTTTTGCGTTCCTTCAAGATGCATGACATGGCCATTCCAGAGAGTCTCAAAGCAGTAGGGCGCGCCGGTACCGGGGTCAACAACATACCCGTCGACAAGCTGAGCCGGCTCGGTATTCCGGTATTCAATGCGCCCGGCGCCAACGCCAACGCGGTGAAAGAATTGGTAGTGGCCGGCCTCATTCTGGCATATCGCCACGTATGCGACGCATGGGATTTCGCGCGCAATCTGCAGGGATCCGATGGCGAGATCAGCAAGGCGGTCGAAGCCGGCAAGAAAGCTTTTGCCGGTTTCGAACTGCCCGGTCGCACACTGGGAGTTGTCGGACTTGGCGCCATCGGGCGCCATGTTGCCAACGCGGGCATTGCGCTGGGAATGAAGGTGATCGGCTTTGACCCAGGCCTGACAGTGGAAGGAGCGTGGCAACTTTCCGCCGACGTCAAGAAGGCCGGGAGCGTGGATGAGTTGCTGCGCAATGTCGACTTCGTTACTTTCCATGTGCCGCTCATTGATTCGACGCGCAACATGATCAATGCCACGCGGCTCAAGCTGATGAAGGATGGTGTGGTCATCCTCAATTTTGCGCGTGAAGGCATTGTCGATGACGCGGCAGTCAGTGCCGCGATCAAGGCTGGCAAAGTCTACGGTTATATTTGCGATTTTCCCACGAACCTGCTGAAGAACCACGAGCGCGTGATCACCCTGCCGCATCTAGGCGCATCGACTGCTGAAGCCGAGGACAATTGTGCGGTGATGGTGGCAGAGCAGGTGCGCGATTTTCTGGAAAACGGCAACATCCGCAATGCGGTGAATTTTCCAGATGTCGTCGTGCCGCGCGAATCCAAGCATCGGCTGGTAGTGGCCAATGCCAATGTACCCAACATGCTGGGACAGATTTCGACAGCCATGGCTGCGGCTGGACTTAATATTAACGACATGGTGAATCGCTCGCGCGGTGATCTTGCCTATACCGTCGTCGATGTCGATAGCCCGGTGCCGGAATTCGTGCGAGGCGGAATTGCGGCGATTCAGGGAGTCATGATGGCGCGCATTGTCTGACCCTCCTATGAGCGACAACGAACGGCGCCTGCGCGAACTGCGTGATCAGATAGACGGCCTGGACGAAAAGATCCAGGAGCTGATCACCCAGCGCGCGCGTTGTGCCAAGGAAATCGCCGGAATCAAGCAAAGCGGTGGTTCGCAATACTTCTATCGCCCGGAGCGCGAGGTCGAGGTATTGCGCCGCGTGCTTGAACGCAACCGGGGACCGCTGGCAAACGAGGAAATGGCCCGCCTGTTCCGCGAGATCATGTCCGCCTGTCTGGCTCTTGAAGCTCCTATGAAGATCGTCTATTTCGGGCCGGAAGGGACTTATACGCAGGTAGCTGCGCTTAAGCATTTCGGGCATTCCGTTCGGGCGGCGCCGCTTGCCACGATTGACGAGGTTTTTCGCGAGGTGGATTCCGGCGCGGCCGATTTCGGCGTCGTGCCAATAGAGAATTCCACCGAAGGCGGAATCAATCATACGCTCGACATGTTCGTGAGCTCCAACCTCAGGATCTGCGGCGAAGTGGAGCTGCGTATTCATCATCATTTGCTCGGACTAGGAAGCGGCCTGGAAAAGCGCGCGCAGATTGTGTCTCACCAGCAGTCGCTTGCGCAATGTCGCAAGTGGCTTGACGCTAAAGTCCCGGGGCTGCAACGCGCAAGTGTTGCGAGCAACGCCGAGGCCGCGCGCATGGCGGCGGCCGACGAGACCCTGGTTGCCATTGCGGGCAATTCCGCAGCTGAGATCTATGGCCTTAATATTCTCGCCGCCAACATCGAGGATGAGCCGGACAACACTACGCGCTTCCTCGTCATTGGCAAACTCGAAACGCAACCAAGCGGGGACGACAAGACGACTTTGATGGTGTCGGGGAAGAACCGCTCGGGGGCGCTCGTGAGCCTGCTCGCGCCGCTTGCGAGACACCATATCAACATGACGCGCATAGAATCGAGGCCTTCGCGTCGAGGCTTGTGGGAGTATGTCTTTTTCATCGACATAGATGGCCACGTGCGTGACGACAACGTTCGCCAGGCGCTCGCCGAGCTCGAGCAGGAAGCATCGTTGATGCGGCTGCTGGGTTCCTATCCGAAGGCGGCGCTGTGACCATGGACGTCAAGCTGATTGATTTTGCCGTGGCCGGTGTGCGCGGTCTCGAACCCTATCAACCCGGCAAGCCAATCGAGGAACTCGAGCGCGAGTATGGCGTGCGCAATGCCATCAAGCTTGCATCCAACGAAAATCCGCTTGGGCCGAGCGCATTGGCAATGGACGCACTCAAGGGCGCGCTCGGCACCCTGGCGCGTTATCCGGATGGCGCCGGTTTTGCGCTGAAAAGCGCGATTGCCCGGCATTTGCAGGTCAGTGCCGCGGCAGTGACTCTGGGCAATGGCTCAAACGATATTCTAGAATTTGCGGCGCGCGTTTTTGCCACCGCCGGCGACGAGATCGTCTTCTCGCAACATGCGTTTGCGGTATACCCGATCGTCACCCAGGCGGTCGGCGCGCGGGCTGTCGAGGTGCCGGCGCAGGACTGGGGGCATGATCTGGATGGCATGTTGCGTGCCGTCACCGCACGCACCAAGCTCGTGTTCATTGCCAATCCCAACAATCCCACCGGCACCTGGCTCAGACGCGCGCAAATCGAAAATTTTATGGTGCGCCTGCCGCAACGGGTGGTCGTCGTGCTGGATGAGGCGTATTTTGAATACGTCGACGAGCCGGATTATGGCAGCGGCATCGAACTTCTCCCCAAACACCCGAATTTAGTTGTGGCGCGCACCTTTTCCAAGGCCTACGGGCTTGCCGGATTGCGCGTCGGGTACGGCGTGTCAGGCCAGGCGCTGGCCGACCTGCTTAATCGCGTACGCCAGCCCTTCAACGTCAACACGCTGGCGCAGGTGGCCGCAGCAGCTGCACTAAATGACCGCGGGCATCTGGAGCGCTCGCGTCGCGTGAACAGTGACGGCATGTGTCAACTCACCGACGGGTTCCGCAAACTGGGGTTGAACTTCATTCCGTCTGTCGGCAATTTCGTTAGTGTCGAGCTGCCGCTGCCGGGTCGCGACGCCTATGAAGGGTTATTGCGCCAGGGCGTTATCGTGCGACCGGTGGCAAACTATGGCATGCCGCACCATCTACGCGTCACGGTCGGACTGGAACAGGAAAACCTCCGCTTCCTGGAGGCACTCGGAAAGGTGCTGGGTAAGAAGTAGCACGAATACTTGTGCGGAGGTGGTCACAGTGTGACCCGACCGCAGCTTGCAAGAGGATAATATGATCATAGTCATGCGCTCGGATGCTACCGAGGAGCAGATCAAGGCAGTCGATGACAAACTGCGTGCGCTGGAACTGGTGGCCAACATTTCTCGCGGCCGCGAACTTACTGTGATCGGCGCGATTGGTGACGACCGCAAGGTGCAGACGGAATTGCTCGAGACCTTGCCAGGCGTGGAGCGCGTTATCCGCGTTCTCAAGCCGTACAAGATCGTCGCACGCGAGTGGCATCACGAGAACAGCGTTATCTCGATCGGCGATATTCCCCTGGGCGGACGCACCGTGCAGGTGATTGCCGGACCGTGTTCGGTGGAAACCCCGGAACAAATGGATAGTTCGGCTGGCTTTGTGCGCGCCGCTGGTTGTCGTCTGATGCGCGGCGGGGCCTTCAAACCGCGTACCAGCCCGTATACATTCCAGGGTCTGGGCGAGAAGGGGCTGGAATTGCTCGTGGACGCGGCTCGCCGCCATGGCCTGCCGGTCGTGACCGAGCTCATGGACGTGCGCCAACTTGACACCTTTCTGAAGTACGACGTCGACGTCATTCAGATTGGCACGCGCAACATGCAGAACTTCGATCTGCTGAAGGAAGTTGGCCGCGTCGACCGGCCGGTGATTCTCAAGCGCGGCATGGCGGCGACGATCTCAGAGTGGCTTATGTCAGCGGAGTACATCGCAGCCGGC
>JAKBDW010000496.1:0-8218 GCA_021834245.1 Pseudomonadota bacterium | reverse complement strand
AGAGGCGTGCGCCTGCGCGACGTGCTGAACAAGGCCGGCGTCGCGCCGGATGCAGTGCAGGTGCAATTCAATGGCGCCGAGACCCCTGTTCTGGCGTCAACGCCCGATTTCATGAAGTCGCTCGACATGGATATCGCAACCGGCGACGACGTGATCATTGCCTACTCCATGAACGGAGAGAACCTACCTGTACTCAATGGCTTCCCCGTGCGCCTTGTCGTACCGGGTTGGTATGCAACCTATTGGGTGAAAATGCTGGATGATATCGAAGTCATCAGCAAGCCCGCGAACAACTTCTGGATGAACCCGGCCTATCGCATCCCGGCCAACGCTTGCGCCTGCCAGATGCCCGGTGAGACCAACGTGAAGACCGTGCCGATCAATCGCATGAACGTGCGCTCTTTCATCACGAGCCTCGCCAGCGGCGCCAGAATTCACGGCGGCCATACCGAAGTCGTGAAGGGAATTGCATTCGATGGCGGATCGGGGATCCGTAAGGTGCTGTTTTCGACCGACGGCGGAAAGACCTGGGCGGACGCTCGCCTCGACAAGAACCACGGCAAGTACAGCTTCCGCGGTTGGGAGGCGGCATTCACGCCGCGCAAGGGTCATGCTTATGAGCTGATGGCACTGGCGATCAACAATAACGGCGAAAGCCAGCAAATCGGAATTTCGCGTTGGAATCCGGCGGGCTTCATGCGCAACGAAGTCGAAACCGTGCGGGTCACCGCCATCTAAGAGAGAAGGGGAGCAGGTCAATGAACAAGACTTTCTTGCTGGCGCTGGCCGCAGCGTTCAGCGCCAACATCGCGCAATCGGTGTTTGCGGCAGACAATACGCGGGTGTCTATCAATCTCCCTCCCGTTGTCACGACCTTCAAGAAGGGTCCGGGCATGACGGATACCAGGGATTTCTGCACGATTTGCCATTCGCCGGCCTACGTCTACATGCAGGCGCCAATGTCGCGCGATGCCTGGAAGGGCGAGGTCGTAAAGATGCAAAAGGCGTTTGGGTGCCCGATTCCCGACGGCAAGATCGACACCGTGGTGAATTATCTCGTTGAGCAGAACGGCATCAAGAATAAGGTCGTCGGGCAGAACGGGAGCAAGTAACTTCTGTCCGTCTCGGACGTGGTTTCAGACCGCAACGTGCCCGCGGTGCATGATCGACAAAGATCGTGCGCCGCCGGTACATGTGGTAAGCAGTAGGGGTGGGGTAGTGCGTGCGCTGGCCCTTGGCCGTTGTTCACTAAAATAATTGAATTTTAAATTAAGGTGTCAGCGCACGCGGCTTTTCCTCGGCTGCATAGATTTAGCAGTTATCCCTGCGACGTTTAGAGTACCTCCAGCCGATGCCGTCATAATATCGGTGTCTGCCGGAGTCAGTGATGGCGGGTTGCTTTTGCTTGCCGTACGACGTTGGTTGTGCTGTACTGACCCACATCAAGATTTGCCGCGTCGGTTGTCCTTATACAATAAAAATAAGAACCGATGCGGTGGGCACGCTGAATGTGCCGGCGCTGCTGTCGTGATCTTTTAAATAGTCGGAGCGGGTAACCCAGTTGTCAGTGCGATCTGGTCGCATTGGCCGACGCAGGCGATTGCGTATACTTTTGGTGCATACCGAATTTCGGAGGATTTGCCGTAAGGATGAGGCGGAGTGTTTGCATACAACAATTAGCTGGAGGAGACCACCCGTATGTCAACAATGGAGTCTTGGAACGAAAGTAGTGAAGGCGCGAAGAAAGTAAAGCTTGGATGGAAAGAGCTTTATCTCAAGGAAGACTGGTGGGCCGTTTGGATCGGGCTCGGCCTCATGGTTCTCGCGATCGTGTTGTTCAACAATGGCAGTACTTTCCTCAAGTCCATCGCCATCAATCCAGGTGGCCTGCATTGGACCAATATGGGGCAGCTGGCCACTCATTTTGCCCAGAATGCCCATCTCTATATCATGCAGTTCATCTTCTGGCTGGTCATCTTCGGTGTCAGCTGCCGCATCATGGGCATCAAGATGTCCGAGTTCATCCCGGCCTTCGTCTTCCTGTATGTCCTGTCGATCATCATGTTTGCGATCGCAGGCTGGGCCAAGGCGGCGGAGTTCAATTTGGAGCCGCCACTGGTTGCGCTGATTCTGGGCCTGGCCATTGCCAACCTGTTTAGGCTCCCGAAGTGGATGGACAGCGCATTTCGCGTGGAGTACTTCATCAAGCTCGGCATCGTGCTTCTGGGCGCCACCTTCCCCATCACCCTGGTGTTGACGGCCGGCCCGGTGGCCATTGCACAAGCCACCGTCATCTCGCTTGTCACCTGCCTGACCATTTTCTTCCTGGCAACGCGCGTGTTCGGGCTCGACCGGCGGCTGGCAGCCGTGCTCGGGGTAGGCGGTTCAGTTTGCGGTGTGTCGGCGTCCATGGCGATTGCCGCTGCCGTCGGGGCCAAGAAGGAGCATCTCTATACCTCGGTCACGCTGGTCGTCGGCTGGGCTCTGGTGATGATCCTGATTCTGCCGTTCATCTCGCGCGCACTGAACCTTCACCCGGGTGTCGCTGGGGCCTGGGTCGGTACTTCGGAGTTTGCTGACGCGGCCGGATTTGCCGCAGCAAGTGCTTACGGCAAGATGGCCGGCAACGAAGACGTAGCGATCAAGGCCTTCACGCTCATGAAGGTGATCGGGCGTGACCTCTGGATCGGCATCTGGTCCTTTGCCTGGGCGCTCGTCGCGACGCTCGTCTGGGAGGGCAAGGAGAAGGGTACGAAGCCGGATGCGCGCGAAATCTGGTGGCGCTTTCCGAAATTCGTTATCGGGTTCTTTGTGGCGTCGATGCTGATGACGGCGGTCACAAGCAGCTACTCGGCGGCGGATTTCAACAACATCGTCAAGCCCGGACTCATCCTGCCGCTGGTGTCGCTGCGGACCTGGGCGTTCATCTTCTGCTTCCTGAGTATCGGCCTTACCACTCGTTTTCGCGAGCTTGCGCCAGTAGGATGGAAGACGTTTACCGCGTTCACGCTTGGCGTCGCCGTCAACGTGGTACTCGGCTACTTCATGTCGGCAATTGTGTTCGGCCATTACTGGTCAAACCTCTGAGACAACGGCATCCGCCGGGCGCACACCCGGCGGATGCCGATCTTCTTCTATAGCGGGGTAGGTGAAATGTCTTCGCAAACCTGTTGGGACTGCCAGTTTTTCACGGCTGAGCCCGGCGCGCTGGAGCGCCAGGTCCCCGGCCTCAATATTCTCAGTTCGGCATATTCCTCGGTACGTCTCGACAATGGGATCTGCGAACAACGCGGCATCATCCAGCGTCCAATAGCGGCATGCGCGGAATTCAAGGCGGAATCCAAGAAATCCGAGTGATCGGTTCCTGCCCGGGGAATACCCGAGCCCTACGACCGCTGTCGCCTCTTGGGTTGTTTGTTCTCATCCACCTCCCCGAGGCTCTGCTCTGATTCGAGCCACATCACGTTGATAATGCCAAAGGCGCATGCGAGAAGTACGCCAAGAATCCAGGTGAAGTACCACATCGCGATTCTCCTTGGTAAGACTCAGTAGACGGTGTGTGTCTGTTCCTGAATCTGCTTGACCGTGATCTTGCCCCCCATCACCTTGTAGACCCAGATCGTATAGGCCAGGACGATCGGCAGGAATACCAGGGTTACCCAGAACATGAGCATCAGCGTATGCTGGCTTGAGGTCGCGTCCCAAACCGTCAAGCTGCTGTTTGGTTGCAGGCTGGAGGGCATGATGAACGGAAACATCGACGCACCGGCCGTGACGATCACGCCTGTCACGGAAAGCGCGCTGCAGACGAAGGCCAAGGCCGCGCGCCTCGTCACACTGAAGCCGATAACACCGAGAGCGCCGATGAAGCCGAGTGTCGGCGCAAGTACCGCCCAGGGGTAGGTTCGATAATTGTCCAACCACGCACCTGCCGCATGTTCCACCACTTTGGAAAGTGGATTGGACGGCCCGTCCAGGGATTGAATTGATGTGATGCGGTAACCGCCTATGCCAAAAATGAGCCAGATCCCGGCGATGACAAATGCGGCGACGAGAACAAGGGCTGAAAGCTGCGCAGCGCGGCGAGCCCGTTCCTGCAGATCGCCTTCGGTGCGCATCTGCAAATAGGTCGCGCCATGCGTGACAAGCATAGACAGGCTGACGATGCCGGTGACCAGCGAAAAGGGGTTGAGCAGGCCGAAGAATGTCCCCGTGTAATGCGGTCGCAGTGTGTCATCCAGGTAGAAGGGCACGCCGAGCAGGAGATTGCCAAAGGCTACTCCAAACACCAGGGCGGGTACGGTGCTGCCGGCAAACAGGCCCCAGTCCCACGCCGCGCGCCAGCGACGGTCGTCGAGCTTGCTGCGATAGTCGAAGCCCACTGGTCGAAAGAAAAGGGCAAACAGCACGAGCAGTAGCGCCACGTAAAAACCCGAAAAGGCGGCGGCATAAACCAGTGGCCACGCTGCAAAAATTGCGCCGCCGGCCAGAATGAACCAGACCTGATTGCCGTCCCAGTGGGGTCCCACGCTGTTGATCATCACCCGCCGTTCGTCGTCATTGCGCCCGAGAAATGGCAACAGCGCGCCAACTCCCATGTCAAAGCCGTCTGTGATCGCGAAGCCGATGAAAAGCAAACCGATGAGTACCCACCAGATCACACGCAATGTTTGGTAGTCGAATATCATTGGCGCCTCCTTATGTCTTTGGGGCTTGCGGCTGGCTTGCGAGGGGCGCTGTCCCGGTTTCGAACGCGTAGCGACCAGTATGCAAGCTGCTCGGTCCCAGCCGGGCATACTTGAACATGAGGAATAGGTCGGCAGCCAGCAACAGGGTGTAGAAGCCAACAAAGCCGGCGATGCTGAATACCAGGTCAGAGACCGCAAGACTAGACGTACCGAGGAAGGTTGGCAGTATCTCGCCGATGGCCCAGGGCTGGCGTCCGTATTCGGCGACAATCCAGCCGCATTCAGCTGCGATCCACGGCAGCGGAATACCATAAAGCGCAAGGCGCAAAAGCCAGCGATGACGCGCGGCAGTACGTCTGGCACATAGTGTGAATGCCGCTGCAAAGATAAAAAGCAGCAGGAATCCGGCTGCAACCATGATACGAAAAGTCCAGAACAGCGGGGCGACCTGGGGAATCGTATCCTGTGCGGCTTCTTGAATCTGTGCATCGGTCGCCTTGGTTACGTCCGCGGTATAACGCTTGAGCAGCAGGCCATAGCCGAGGTCGCTCACATGCGCCTCAAAAGTGGCTTTGGTAGTCGGGCTAGTATCGCCGGACCGCAGTTGCTCGAGGGCACGATAGGCGATGATTCCGCTGCGAATGCGCTCTTCGTGTTGCGTCACGAGATCCTTGATGCCGACGACCTTTTCGTCGACTGAACGAGTCGCGATCAATCCCATGAGATAGGGGATTTCCACAGGATATTCGTTGGTTTCCCGTTTCTGATTCGGAATGGCAAACAGCATGAAGGCGGCAGGTGGCTTCTCGGTGTTCCACTCCGCTTCGATCGCCGCCAGCTTGGTCTGCTGTACATCACCCAGCGTATAACCGCTTTCATCTCCCAGGACGATAACGGAAAGGGCCGATGCCAGGCCGAATGCCGCGGCCACGGCGAACGAGCGGCGTGCGAAAGGCAGGTCGCGTCCCTTAAGTAGGTAAAAAGCACTGATGCCCAGGACAAACATCGATCCCGTGACGTATCCCGCCGCAACAGTATGCACGAATTTAACCTGTGCCACGGGGTTGAAGAACAGGTCGGCAAAACTCGATAGCTCCATGCGCATTGTGTGGTAGTTGAAAACCGCGCCGACGGGATTCTGCATCCAGCCATTGGCGATCAAGATCCAAAGCGCCGACAGGCTCGATCCGATGGCGACTAGCCAGGTGACGGCCAGATGTTGCACCCGAGTCAGGCGGTCCCAACCGAAAAAGAAAAGACCAACGAATGTGGACTCTAGAAAGAACGCCATCAGCCCTTCGATTGCGAGTGGCGTGCCGAATATGTCGCCTACATACTGCGAGTAATACGCCCAGTTGGTGCCGAACTGGAATTCCATGGTGATGCCCGTGGCAACGCCCATTGCGAAATTGATGCCAAACAGCTTTCCCCAGAATCGGGTCATGTCCTTGTATATCTCTCGCCCTGTCATGACATACACGGATTCCATGATAGCCAGGATGAAGGAAAGCCCAAGAGTAAGCGGCACGAACAGGAAATGGTACAAGGCGGTGATAGCGAACTGCAGCCGCGATAGCTCGACTACTGTTTCGGAAACCATGGCCGTACCTCTCGATGTTCGATGTGACGGGTTCGCGTGAACGCGAAACAGCGCTAGCGGGTTCCGGTACTTTGCCCCAGGATTACCTGACCAATTGTGCGATCGAGCGGATGTCTAACGGAAGGGACGTGAAAGAATGCGTACCAGAGTCCAAAAATCAGGCAAAGCTTGATTACCATGACGAGGGTAATCTCTTTAGCCAGCGTGTTCTGCAGAAGCCTTCTCAGCATGAGCCTGACCCCCGGAAAGCAGCGGCCCTTTTTTATGTGGGCTGTACTCCTTTGCAACGCCTAGGCAGTATAGCCGCGACCGGCCAATGAAATTTGATGCAGGTCAAAAAATGGAAAAGCCCAATATTTACAGGCTGTAAGGAGCCGCCATCTGGCAAACAGTCAGTTGGCGATATTTATTGCAGCGGAGCGCGACCTACTTGGGCAGATGTGGTATGTTTTTTGCGCGCGTAACCGGTGAGTTCGACATAGCCTGTGCCTGAGATCGGCGCGTCGCCGCGCCTGCCTCGCACATTTACCGCACCCTCCCAGTAGCGGACGGCGACATCGAGTTCCTGATCGGACAGCACTGGCGTTACCGTGAGAGCGAGGTGCAAGCGCGCGATTACCAGTCGCCACCCCGCTGGATAGATTCCGCCGTGCGGACTTCGCCAGTGCGATAATACCGTCACCCTGACGTCCTTGGCACTCAGCCGCTCTATATGGCCTTGTGCATCAACCAAACTCCCCTGGCTGAAAGGGTCAATGCTTCCGTCGTTGTGTCGCAGCCGGTAGAACATGAGATCCGATCCGTCGGAAAGTTGCAGCCCAAACCAGTCCCACCCGACCTCATTGGTAGCCAGCGCGCTGGTACTCCATTCCCGATCCATCCATGACAGTCCGTCTACCGAGAAAGTCTGGCCGTTCAGCGTGAACGTTCCGCGCGTCGCCAGGCGCGGAAGCGAGTAGTAATAAGAAGCGTTACCTGCCGCAGCGCTCTTGCGGCTCAGACCGCGATCACCTTGCAGGATCGGTGCGCTCAACGGGGTGAGATCGAGCTCTAGATTGGCCCCATCGGCAGATGCATGCAACCGCCATGGTGGTTTGTCGCCATGCAAGGTTTCCACGCCCCAGTTGTCAACCCAAACCCGAAACGGCTTGGCCTTTGCCCCCGCAAGACCGATCGCGGCGCGTTCGAACCTTTGAAAATAGCGAAAACGCTTGCCCTGTACGTCGGTATAAGCAAAATGAGCCATGTATATCTGATTGCTGGCCCAGTGAGATCGTCGAGACGGGGCCTTCGGGCTAAGAGCAATACGAAACAGGGAAAGCTCATAGCCAAAGCGCCGACCGCCGGCGGTATGCAAGTTGCCGGTGAAGTACCACCACTCGGTGCGGTATGCCAAGTGAGGTCCATAGTCGGCAGGGAATCGAAAAATTCTGGGTGCATCGGCACGCGCAAAGCCCAATGCCGAGCTGGCAGCGACGAGCTGGGCTAAATCAGGTTGCCGCGATCGTGGTGATTGACTCGAGCCATGTCCGAGTACGGCCAAACCACCAATGATCGCGATCACCGCTAGCAGGAACAACCGCACGCCACGGCGCCGCAAGTTCATTCTTCCCTGAGTGCCTCGGCCTGGGAGGTGCGCGCCATTCGCCAGCCTGGATAAAGGCCAGCCAGAAGCGCTGCACCCACCGCAAGAATCAGCGCTTCGATCATGACACCGGGCTCGACCAACATCCGCATGCTCCAGCCGAAGGCGCGACGGTTGATGACATGAATCAGCAGTTGCGCAAGCACCACGCCCACCGGCAACGCCAGAATGCCTGCCGCAATTCCCATGAAGCCTGTCTGAACCGTGACCAGCCCGAAGACCTGCTTCGGCGTGAGCCCGATCGCGCGCAAAACCGCCAGCTCGTGCGCCCGCTCTAGCTGCAGG
>JAKBDW010000213.1:0-8244 GCA_021834245.1 Pseudomonadota bacterium | reverse complement strand
CATAACAAAACCGTTTTTTCTGTTGAGCCGCCGCAATTTTTCGCCACCCCGTCTTGATTGCGACCTGCGGCGTGTTGTCGCTTGTGGAAAGGCCTTTCGGCGCCTGTTTTTGTACATTTCGTCGGCCGCAGACCGATCAAATAGAAGCCCGTATTGCGATCGACATATACCGTTTGCACTCCCTAGACCAGAAGCCCTTTGCCTAAAGCCAGATGGAAATTTTTCGCCGTTGATCTTGAATCAATTCATGGCTCCACAGAAAGAGCTCTGGACGCCGGGTTAACGGAAAGCCGCACAAGGATGTGCAATACATTCCCGGTGATATATCGAATATTGGAGGTGATTATGCGTATCAAATCTGGGCAGCGTGCGCGGAGCTTCGTCGCGAAGGACATCGCCGGGAACACACACTCGCTGCAGTCGCTGCGCGGCAAACCCGTGTTGCTGTCGTTTTTCCGCGATGCTGCATGTCCGTTCTGCAACATGCGTATCTTCGAGCTGACCAAAATCTACCCGGCACTGCGACAGCGCTATGGCTTGACCATGCTCTGCTTCTTCCAGTCTTCCAGCGACGAAATCAGCCGGCATGTCGGCAGAAATCGGCGGCCATTCCCGCTGATTGCCGATCCGCGCAACATCGTGTACGAGCAATACGGCGTTGAGGCTTCGGTAGGCGGCATGGCCATCACCATGGTGCGCCGCATGCCGTTGATGTTCCGCGCGATGTTCACGCACCGTCTGTTTCCGCGCAAGATGGGAGCCACCATGCCGGCCGACTTTCTCATCGGCCCAGATTTGGAGATCATGCAAGCGCACTACGGTCGGGACGTGGGTGATCATTTTCCGGTACGCACCCTTATCGACAGTCTGGAGGAAATGCGCGGGCGCGAGATGGACATGCCGGCAATCATCCAGCCAGCATTTTAGGACGCACATGGACCGTAAAACTGGTTCCGCAGCGGCACCGGCAAAGGGAATGTTACTTTCTTCTTAAGGTCGACTGCCGCAGGGACGCGGCATCGATTTCATGAACCGGTAGTCCGCAACAGGGACGCTCAGTCATCTTCGACTAATAACACAACTGCGTAGGCTGCAATTCCTTCCTCGCGTCCGGCAAAACCGAGACGTTCCGTCGTGGTTGCTTTGACGTTGACCTGACCCACCCCTATTGCCAGATCAGATGCAATATTCGATACCATCTCGCGGATATATGGCGCCAGCCGCGGCGCTTGCGCGACCACGGTGCTGTCGACATTCCCCACACGCCAATGGTTCTGTTTGAGGGTGACGCACACGGCGCGTAGCAGGCGGCGGCTGTCGATATTCTTGTACTGCTGGTCAGTATCCGGAAAATGTCTGCCGATGTCGCCCAGGCCCGCCGCGCCAAGGCAGGCGTCGCAAATCGCATGAACCAGCACATCTGCATCAGAATGCCCGTCCAGTCCGCGCGCATGCGCGATTTTGACCCCTCCGAGGATCAGCTCACGCCCGGCTTTGAGGGGATGAACATCATAGCCGTGACCGATTCGCATCAAACACCTTCCGTCTTCTGCTGACGCAAATAAAGCTCCGCCAGTGCCAGATCACCCGCCACGGTGATCTTGATATTGTCAGCGTGACCGGCAACCATGCGCGGATGCCTTCCCACATGCTCCATCGCCGATGCTTCGTCAGTGATCGCCACCTTGGCCTGCAAGGCACGCTCCAGTGCGCCGCGCAATAAACCAATCGGAAAGAGCTGCGGCGTCAGAGCGCGCCACAGGCCATCGCGTGAAACGGTTTCGAGGATGCCTCCACTCTCGTCGGTGCGCTTAACGGTATCCGCCAGAGGCAGCCCGAGAAGGGCGCCGTCAGGGCAGCTGTCGCGCATCGCGACGAGCGCCTGAATATCGGAATGACGCACGCAGGGACGCACCGCATCATGCACCAGTACCCAGTCACTGTCGGGCGCGTGCCGTGACAGTTCTCGCAGGCCCTTCAGCACAGTGATCGCCCGCTCGGCTCCGCCGGTGAAACTGCCCAGCAGTCCCGGTATATCCTCGGCCGATACGGTTGGCCAATAGGGATCGTCCTGCGCGATACCGACGAGAACCCCCTGCAGCGTCGGAAAACTGCCCAGACGTTCCAGGGTACAATGCAGCACCGAACGGCCGAGCAAGGGGAGATACTGCTTGGGGCGATCGGCGCGCATGCGCAATCCGCTGCCTGCGGCCGGCACAATGGCCCACAATCCCTTGGACACGCTCATCCCCCTGCTTCGCTCCGAGCCGAATGGTCGCGCGCCTGCGGGGCGTGAATTGCGTTAGGCAACTTCTCCGGCAATAATGCCGATCTGCTGGTGAATTAAATCGAACGCGTCGTCAACGGAAATTCCCTCGACAATCGCAATTTCCTGACAGAGATAGTTACAGGCTGTTTCCAGAAGACGCATCTCGTCGAACGACAGGCCGGTTTGCGTCTTCCAGTGTGTTAGGTCGCGCACTACTTCACCCAATTCCATGGGCAATCCGCTTTGCACCTTCTGTGCGAGTCCGCGGCAGCGTTCTGCCAGATTCCCGCCAGTCCGACGTTGACTGCCGCTGCCAAGTACCTTGAAGAGATCCTTGAGTTTCCTGTCATCTAGCAGCGGACGAATGCCATTCTTGGCCATATTCGCCTGCGGTACCTTTATGGTGACATTGTTTTCTTGCACACGGATGACAAAACAGCGCTCACGTCGGCCGGTCAGAAACAGCTCCTCGATTGCCTCGATCATGCCAACGCCGGCGGCGGGGTAGAACACGGCATCACCTACCTTGAAGCGGGGATTCTGGTTCATCCTTTACCTGCCTTTTTAATGTAGAAAACAAACGTAAGATATTGAGCAATATATTTATCTAATTGTCAAATGTCCCCAATAACTTTTTTATGCGTCCCTGAACCGGGCGTCCCCAGGCGCACCGGCCCGGGTTACAATACGCGTCCCTTTTAGCCTGAAAGTATGTCCTTGAACCCGCCCGCACCGACCCTCCTTGCGCCCAGTGGCGCTGTCAGCCCTTTAGAGCCGGTATTGCCAAGACCGCCAGCAGAAAGGCTTGCCTGGCGTCGCCTATTCGGCAGCGCTACCGGCCTGGTGATCGCCCAGGGAGCGCGCTTGCATGAAGGCCCACTGTTGGTTGTGACGCGTGATGCCCGGTCCGCCCAGCGCCTCGAGGAGGAGATCCGCTTCTATGCCCCGGAATCATTGCCGGTACTGCCCTTTCCCGACTGGGAAAGCCTACCGTACGACGCTTTTTCGCCCCACCAGGACATTATTTCGCAACGCCTGCTGACGCTTTCCCAGTTGCCAAATCTGCGCCACGGTGTTGTTTTGCTGTCGGTATCGACGTTGCTGCACCGGCTGCCACCGCGGGATTACGTGCAGGCCCATAGCCTGGTGCTGGATACAGGGGACCGGCTCGACGTCGAGAGCTTCCGCACGCAGTTGCAACATAGCGCCTACCAGGCAGTAACCCAGGTGGTTGAACCCGGCGAATTTGCGGTGCGTGGTGGCATTATCGATATTTTCCCCATGGGCAGCGATAGCCCCTACCGCATCGACCTTTTCGACGACTGTATTGAATCGATCCGGCGCTTTGACGCCGAAACCCAGCGTTCGGGCGACAAGCTCTCGAACGTGCGGCTGTTGCCGGCCCGCGAATACCCCATGACTCCGGCTGCCATACAACGCTTTCGCCAGGAGTTTCGTGCGCGCTTCGAGGGGGATGCCCAGAAGATGCCGGTCTACCGGGACGTCAGCAAGGGCTTAAGCCCCGCCGGCATCGAGTACTACCTGCCGCTTTTCTATGCACGCACAGCGAGCCTTTTTGATTATTTGCCGGCGTCCACCACCTGTCTGCTGGAAGAAGAGGTCGAGAGCACCGGCATAAAGTTTTTAGCTGAAGCGGGCGAGCGCTACGCCATGCTGCGCGGCGACCCCGAGCGCCCGGTGTTGCCGCCGAATGAACTTTTCCTCGCTGCCGAGGAGCTTGCGGCCGCATTGAATCGCCACTCGAGCATCGCGCTTGAAACCATTGCAACTGACGTACTGGCCAGCGCCAAAGTCGCAACCGAAGCGGGTGGCGGCACTATCGTCTACTCTACCGAGTTGCCCCCGCAACTGCCGGCCGATCATCGGGCAGAAGAACCATACGCCGCGCTATTTAAATGGCTGGGCAGCTACCGCGGAAGGATATTGGTGGTCGCCGAAACTGCCGGGCGACGCGAGGTTCTGCGGGCTTTGCTCGATGAGCATGATTGTCATCCGCAGGCCTGCGCCAACTGGCAGGAGTTTCTCGCCGGCGACTTTCCTCTCGGGATGACCGTCGCCGGGCTGGAAAAGGGGCTGCTACTTACCTCTCCTCCACTGTCGCTCATCACTGAGGCACAACTCTACGGAGAGCGCGCCGCGCAGCGACGCCGGCGCACACAGGCGGCGCGCGATCCCGATGCGGTAATCCGCAATCTGGCCGAGCTCAGCCTGGGAGATCCGGTGGTACACGAAGATCACGGCGTGGGGCGGTATCTCGGCCTGCAGACGCTGGACGTTGGCGATGGCCCCACAGAGTTTCTTGCTTTGGAATATGCCGGTGGTGACAAGCTCTACACGCCAGTTACAGATTTGCAACGCGTCAGTCGCTATACCGGTGCTGATCCCGAACATGCCCCTTTGCACAAGCTCGGCAGCGATGCCTGGGAGAAGGCCAAGCGGCGCGCGCGCCAGAAAGCCCATGATGCAGCAGTTGAACTTCTCGAAGTCCAGGCCCTGCGCATGGGACGGCCGGGTCACGCCTTTGCTCCCCGTGACGAGCATTACGCGGCATTTGCTGCCGACTTCCCGTTTGAAGAAACGCCCGACCAGGCCCGCACCATCGAGGAAACGCTGCGTGACATGGAATCCAGCCGGCCGATGGATCGTCTGGTATGCGGCGACGTTGGTTTCGGCAAGACCGAGGTCGCATTGCGTGCGGCCTTTCTCGCCGTCCAGGATCGCAAACAGGTTGCAGTGCTGGTGCCAACCACGTTGCTCGCACAGCAGCACTTCCAGAATTTTTCCGACCGCTTCGCCGAGGCGACGCGACCGGTCATCCAGAATGAACAACGCCCGGCCGCCGTGGGCCACCCGACGTCAATGCCGATCCGCATTGAGCTGTTGTCCCGCTTCCGCACCAAAAATGAAATCGCCAAAGCCCTCGAAAAAGTTGCCGCTGGCGAGGTGGACATCATTATCGGCACTCACCGGCTGCTGCAGGATGATGTGCAGTTCAAACGCCTTGGCCTGCTGATCATCGATGAAGAACATCGCTTCGGGGTGCGCCAGAAGGAACGCCTGAAGAAAATGCGCAGCGAGGTCGATATCCTCACCCTCACCGCTACTCCAGTGCCGCGCACCCTCAACATGGCACTGTCAGGTCTGCGTGACGTTTCCATGATCGCCACCGCACCGGAAGCGCGCCTATCGGTAAAGACGTTCGTGTGCGAATGGAACGATGCCCTGATCCGAGAAGCCTGCCTGCGCGAAATCCGTCGCGGTGGTCAGGTATATTTTCTACACAACGACGTGAAAACCATGGACAAAACGCTGCGCCAGTTGCAGGCACTGGTGCCGGAAGCCGATATCCGCATCGCTCATGGACAGATGCCTGAACGCGAGCTAGAGAGGGTGATGGTCGAATTCTATCACCAGCGCTTCAACATTCTGCTGTGCAGCACGATCATAGAAACCGGAATCGATATCCCGAGCGCCAACACCATCGTCATTCAGCGCGCGGACAAATTCGGATTGGCGCAACTGCACCAGCTGCGTGGCCGCGTCGGGCGATCGCATCACCGAGCCTATGCTTACCTGCTCATTCCTCCGCGCCCGAGCA
Organism: Pseudomonadota bacterium; assembly: GCA_021834245.1. Lineage (GTDB taxonomy): Bacteria > Pseudomonadota > Gammaproteobacteria > Acidiferrobacterales > UBA6901 > JAJXUF01. The sequence continues at coordinate 2,356 of JAKBDW010000213.1, read as the reverse complement.
TTACCGGCGACGCGCTCAAGCGCCTGGAAGCGATCGCATCAATTGAGGACCTGGGCGCCGGATTTTCCCTCGCCTCCCACGATCTTGAAATTCGCGGTGCCGGAGAACTGCTGGGTGAGGCACAAAGCGGCCAGATCGACGAAGTGGGATTTACGCTCTATTCGGAGCTTCTGAATCGCGCGGTGGCCTCGCTCAAGGCGGGTCGCAGTATCGATCTAGAGCAACCACCGGAGCGCGGTGCCGAGATCAATCTGCACGTGCCAGCCCTATTGCCCGAGAACTATATTCCTGACGTTCATATGCGGCTGATGCTTTATAAGCGCATCGCCGGCACAGCAACACGCGAGGGGCTGGCGGATTTGCAGGTGGAGCTTATCGACCGCTTCGGCTTGCTGCCTGACGCGACCAAGGTTCTATTCAAAGTAATGGAATTAAAGATGCGCGCCGACGCCATCGGAATCCGTAAAGTGGAAGCTGGGCCAAAGGGTGCGCGCGTCGAATTCGCGCCGACGCCAAACGTCGATCCGGGCACTATCATCAGCCTGCTACAATCGGCCCCCAGACGCTACCGGCTTGACGGACCCACGCGTCTTCGCATTATTGAGGAAATGCCCGTGGCGCAGGATCGAGTCAAGGCACTGCAGCTTTTGTTTGACGCGCTCGAACCTGTGCGCGAAACAACCGACATTAAGTAGCGGCAATCGCTCAACTGCGCAGTCTCTCGTCTTTAACTACAGATCCGGAAACAGAACGTCCTCGTAGCCGAAAAGACGCATATCCTTGAGCCGCATGGGATACAAAATGCCATCCAGGTGATCGCACTCATGCTGCACGACACGCGCATGAAAGTCCTCGGCTATACGCTCAAAGTGTCTGCCGGAGCGGTCGAATCCTGTATACCGCAATTTCTTCGCGCGACTGACGAGGCCGCGCATTCCCGGCACGCTAAGGCAACCTTCCCAGCCATCCTCTGTCTCCGCCGACAGAATCTCGATCACCGGATTGATCAGCACGGTGGTCGGAACCGGCTCCACGTCTGGATAGCGGGGATTGGCATCGACGCCAAAAATTACCACGCGCTGCGATACGCCAATCTGCGGTGCGGCCAGTCCTGCTCCATCAAGCGCCGCCATGGTGTCAAACATGTCGCTAATGAGGGCATTTAGCTCAGGGCTGTTGAATTCCACCACCGGATCAGCGATGCGGTAAAGCGTCCCTTCGCCCATTTTCAATACACGCCTGACAGCCATGACGCCTCCTCACCAGCGGTGCCGTTGCCGTACCGAAACTCGCAAATCATATGCTCCTACGCCATACTATCTGCTAAGCTACACCGGCGAAAGACCGGCTAATCGGAACAAAAAGTCGACAGCAGGCAGCACCGGGACATAGGTAGACAATGACTTGTCTTTTCAGTCAACGAAAGGAAATTAAGGTGCCTCGTCTTATTATTGCAGCGCTGTCGCTATTCTTATTCACATCTGCCCAAGCCGCGTCACCCCCGGAAAAAAGCAATACCTACGAGGTAGAGGTGCTTGTTTTCCGCAACCTGATGCCGAGTCTCACCGGCAATGAGCTGTGGAATCAAGATACGGTAAGCACTTCCATCCCCGGCCTAGACAAGGCCATAACTCCGGTCGCCGTGCCCCCTGCCGATCCTATTTTGTCCGATGCGGCCCGTAAACTCAGCCACAATCCTCACTATCGCGTTCTGGCCCACTACAGCTGGATTCAGACGGCGGATATCCGTTCGGCCAGCACGCCTGTCCGAATAACGGCGTCGGAACCGGGAAATCCCCAGGCTCTCGACGGCACTATCCTCTTCTACACAAGCCGCTATCTGCATGTGGAGTTGAATCTTGTCCTGCGTGACCCACCCACTGCTAGCGCGGCATCCAACACCAACATGACCACTGGCAGCACTCAAGTCTCAGCGCAACCCGCGCCGGTCTCCACAGTCTACGTCATGAAACAGCACCGCCGCATCCGCAGCGACGTAACCGAATATTTCGACCATCCCATGTTTGGCGTACTATTGCGGGTGACTGAAATAAAGACCGACCCATCTCAGCCCGCAGCCAAGACCCCGTTAAATTAATCGGTACCTGAAACTCGCGCTAGCAGGCTAAGGAATTACGCGCGGCAATTTCCACGACCCAATTTGGTTTGGTTCAGCATTAGCGTCCGATCAAGGTTACCAAAGGTCCTTGCCAAGATTGCGTCTGGCCTGACGCGGAACTGCGAATCAACCGGAATACGGCCTCACGGCCTAGGATAAGAGCGGGATTGCCTTCTCGAGGAGTGTGCGGACTTTCTTCATGCCGCATTCGAGTGTCTCCTCGATTTCCTTGAGGCT
>JAKBDW010000484.1:0-8249 GCA_021834245.1 Pseudomonadota bacterium | reverse complement strand
ATTGATCAGATAGGCCATGCGCTTGCGACTGTCGGGAGCATAGCGGCTGTTGGGAAAGCGCTCCACCAGTTCGCGGAAAGTTTCGTAGGAATCGCGCATGTCCTTAGTGTCTCTCGCGGTCATGTCCTCATCGGCGAAAAGGCTTGCGAATATGCTTTGGTGCCGATTGAAATTCGCCAGTCCCTTGAGATAGTAGGCGTAATCGACATGCGAGTAGGTCGGATGCAGACGAATGAAGCGATTTGCGGCGTCCACCGCCGATGGCATCTGGTTGTCCTTATAGTAGGCGTAGGCCACATCCAATTGCGCCTGTTCAGCGTAGATGCCGTACGGGTAGCGGGCCTCCAGTGTTTCGAAATCCTTGATGGCAGTATTGTATGTCTTCCGATCCAAGGCCACCTTGCCTTCGCGGTAAAAACGTTCAGCCGACCAATTGGCCGTCGGGTCTGTTTTCAGGGTTGAGCAGGCGCCAACGAGAACAAGCGCCAGAACGGCGAAGATGCGACGCACGGGCATGACTTCCAGGATTCCGGTTAAACTGTTACGGGTGCGAAGCATACCGCGAACCGCCCATAACGAGAAGCGCAAGGCGCAGTCATGAGCCTGTCAAACGACAGTATAGTGTCGGTAAGCATCCCGCCGGAGTACGCCGGCCAGCGGCTGGATCAGACCCTGGCCGGTCTGCTGCCGGATTTTTCCCGCTCCCAGATTCAGAAATGGATACGCTCGGGCAATGTCCTGGTTGATGCGGCATTGCCAAGGGCGCGCGATAAGGTGCAGGGCGGGGAGGAGGTGACGGTGTCGGTGCCGCGTGAGCCTGCCGCGGCCTGGGAGGCTCAATCCATTCCCCTCGATGTTGTCTTTCAGGACGAACACCTTCTGGTGATCAACAAACCCGCGGGGCTCGTGGTGCATCCAGCGGCTGGCAACTGGGAGGGGACGCTGCTCAATGCGCTCCTCAGTTTCGACCCTGAGCTCGGCCAGTTGGCGCGCGCCGGAATCGTTCATCGCCTGGACAAGGAAACATCGGGATTGCTGGTGGTCGCGCGCAGCGAGCGCGCGCGACGCCATCTGATTGACCAGCTTCGCGAGCGCACGCTTGAACGCGAGTATCTGGCAGTTGTTTGCGGAGTCATGGTGGCGGGAGGGACTGTCGATGCGCCAATCGGTCGGCACCGCGTGCACCGCACGCGTATGGCAGTCAACCCGGCCGGTAAGGCTGCAGTGAGTCACTACCGCGTCGAAGCGCGCTACCGCGCTCATAGCCTCTTGCGAATCAAGCTCGAGTCGGGGCGTACCCACCAGATTCGCGTGCACATGGCGCACTTGCACTTCCCGATACTCGGGGATCCGGTGTATGGCGGTCGGCTGCATATCCCCGCGGCAAGCAGCGAGTCCTTTGCCGCAGCGCTGCGCGGTTTCCGGCGCCAGGCGCTGCATGCGGCGCGGTTGGGCCTGATCCACCCGGTTAGCGGCAAGGCCATGTCCTGGACCAGCCCCCTGCCGGCAGATATGCAAGAGCTCGTTAAAGCGCTTGAGACGGATGCCAAGACCCACCGCCAGGAGCACGGTCACAATGGATAATGCAGTCGCAGACATCATAGCGGGCTGGCCGGCACCGCCAAACGTGCGGGCGCTTACCACGCTTCGTAGCGGCGGAGTCTCGCTGCCGCCGTTCGCCAGTTTCAATCTTGCCGATCACGTCGGAGACGATCCGGGTGCGGTGGCGCTTAATCGCCGGCACCTGCGCCAGCTGCTCCGACTGCCCGCAGAGCCCGTGTGGCTTACACAGGTACACGGTACGACGGTTGTCGACGCGGCGCGCGCGGCGCCCAACACCCAGGCGGATGGCAGTTTTACAGATCGGCCCGATGTCGTCTGCAGCGTGCTGACAGCCGATTGTTTGCCGATTTTTTTGTGCGACGAATCGGGGACGCGCGTTGCCATATTGCATGCCGGATGGCGCGGACTGGCTGCGGGTGTCGTGGAGCGCGGCATTGAGGCGATGGCTGTTTCGCCCGCTACTCTCATGGCTTGGTTGGGGCCGGCAATCGGCCCGCAGGCATTCGAGGTGGGAGCGGAGGTGCGCGAAGCGTTCACGCTGGGCAATGCAGCCGCTGCAGACCTGTTCACACCAGGCAGGGACGGACATTTTTTTGCCGACCTTTACGCACTCGCTCGTTTGCGGCTGGCCGCCGCCGGCGTTAACCGCATTTTCGGAGGCGGCTTGTGTACGGTGGCAGATCAAGTCCGATTCTTTTCCTACCGCCGGGACGGTGCGTGCGGTCGAATGGCATCGCTCATCTGGATTGAGCGCTGACATCTGCATCCCACGCAGTTGACCATTTCCCGGACGCAGCGGCACTGATTCGGTAATGCAAAAGCCGATCCGATCGGGAGCTGCGTCGCCGCAAGCGTTTGAACGTTGTTGGTCGCTGTCAGAAGCCCGCGGGTAAATAGGTGTTGGCGCTGATGCCGTAGGAGCCGGCGGGAAGTACGCGGCGAATTTCCAATGCCAAGCCGGAGTTGTCGTGCGGACTGTGAAACAGATCAAGGACGGTGACGACGGGATAGGGGTGTTTCTGCGAGTCTAGCACCAAGGCGACTTTCGGCCGCAGGCGGCGCTCGCGATTCACTGTGATAACTACGCCCACGCTGCCGGTGCTCATCTCGACGATGCTGCCGATCGGATAGATCCCCATGCACTGGATGAATTGTTCCACCAGGCCGCCGTGGAAATCCTTGTTGCGCCCCTCGTAAAGCTTTTTCAGCGCATCGTATGCCGAGAGGCCGGAGTGATAGGCGCGGTCGCTGGTTATGGCGTCATAACAATCCACAATTGCGCCCATAAGACCGAACAGGCCAATCTGATCACCGGTGATGCCGTTGACGTAGCCGGCGCCGCTGTAGCGCTCGTGGTGGCAGCGCGCCACGTCAATTGCGGCTGCCGGGATGCCGCTCGTAACCTCGAGGATTTTCACCCCCTCAGGCACATGCGTTTTCATGATCCGGTACTCGTCATCGGTAAGTCGCGCAGGTTTGTCGAGGATTTCGTTTGGCACCTTAAGCTTGCCGATGTCATGCAACAACGCTCCGGTACCAAGGACGTTGAGATGATCGGGTGCGAGGTCAAGGTGACGTCCGAACGCGAGCGCCAGAATGCACACCCGCAGGCTGTGCAGCGCAGTGTACTCGTTCTTGGCCTTCAGTTGGGTAAGCCAGACGAGGGCGTCAGGATTGCGAACGATACTGTCTACCATCTGGGCCACCAGCTCCTTGGCCCGCGCCGAATTGATGGCGCGTCCTAGCTTGACATCGTCCATGATGCTGTAAACCAGTTCGCGCGTGTTTGTTTCTAGGTCGCGCGCTGCACCGATCTCTTCGTCAAGGCTGGTCAGATCGTTATAGCGGGGTCGCGCGCGGTCCGCACGCAATGTCTGCTTCAATACCTCCGCGTCAGTGACAGTCTTGTGTTCTGGCGCAATGACTCTGGGTGGGATGCGGATTGCCGGCGCAGCGGGGTGGGGAGCGCGCGTTTGTTCGGCCTCAGTGTCGATATAGACAAACTGACACAACTCGCGCAGTTGTTCGATTTCCTCGTCGCTTCGAATCTCGAAGCCTTGGAAAAGGAATGGCGTCCCCACCCAGGGCCTGTCCAGCTCCGAGACGTACATTCCCTTGCGCAGCTCTTGGACGGCGGTTTTCGTCTTCATTTTTCGGTGCTTTTCGCAAGGTTTGCCGGGAGATTGCCTGAAAGCCGCGTTACCACTGACAGGACGCAACCACCCCTTCACCGGGTGATTCCGGCTTGCTGCAACCCAACCCCGACATCGTCTACCTTATAGATTAGACGCTGAACGGCCGACAGACAACCCTTTAGCCGGCAGCAGGCGGAACGCTGGGTGTGGAAAGCTCAAAGCGCATGGACAGGTCAATGGCCTGCACATCTTTCGTTAGACTGCCCACGGAAATGTCGTGTACGCCTGTTTCCGCGACCGCACGAATCGAGTCCAAAGTGATGCCACCGGAAGCCTCGAGCCGGGCGCGATCCTTGTTTTCGCTCACTGCGGCGCGCAGGTCGGCAAGTGCGAAATTATCTAGCAAAATGCGGCGCGCGCCGGCAGCCAGCGCTTCGCGCAGCTGGCCTATATTCTCGACTTCGATTTCCACGGCGATTCCCGGCCCCGTATTTGCACGCGCCAGCTGCATCGCGGCGGTTACAGAACCTGCTGCCTCTATGTGGTTTTCCTTGAGGAGAATTGCATCATGCAGTCCCATGCGGTGATTGTGGCCGCCGCCGCAGCGAACCGCGTATTTTTGTGCTGTCCGCAGGCCGGGAATGGTCTTGCGCGTATCCAGAATACGGGCGCCGGTGTCGCGCACCGCGTCCACATAGCGTCTGGCAATAGTTGCGGTTCCCGAGAGAAGTTGAAGGAAGTTGAGCGCAGTGCGTTCGCCAGAAAGCAGCGAGCGCGCAGATCCAGACAGCCGGCACAATACCTGATCGGGCTGCACCAGTTGTCCGTCGCTTGCCTCCCAGACAACGCGCACGCGCTCATCGATCTGGCGGAATACTTCATCGAACCAGAGCCTGCCGCACAGAACGGCGCTTTCCCGGCTGATGACATATGCTCGGGCCACGGAGGGCGCCGGTATCAGGGCGGCTGTCAGATCGCCACTTCCGATATCTTCGGCCAACGCCAGGCGCACGTTTTCGGCAATTTCGTTCGGCGGCGAAAATGTGACGCCGTCAGCTGCTTTTGTGTGTGATCGGGACATGTCGCGTTATTAAACCACAAACGCCGGTTTGCAGCCGCCTGCGCTGACGGCGCCGGGAAAGTGCCGCCGAACCGCGCCGGCCATGCTAGTTGCCGCCTGACTGTGTCAAAGTGAGCCTGTCATCATGCTGGATGAAGTCGAGCCGTTGGAGAAAGCTCATTCCCAGCAGGACCGCGTCGTCGTTCATCTGCGGATCAATGCTCATGATCACATTGTGCAATATGATATTGCCCAGGCGCGCGCGTTGTATGGCTTATGGCGTGACGTCTCCATTCGCGGTATGGGCGATGCCTGCCGGACTCGGCGAACAGTGTCGCGGGTGGCGCAAAGCATGCTCGCTGGTAATTGCAGTCTAATGAAAAAGCCGGGAGTGCGCGAGCTGCTGCAGGGGCAAGAGGCACGAAGCACGTTTTATGGCTGGCGTGCACTGTATTGACTGGCTGGACCTTTGCGATATGCTCGCCAGGAAATCTAGCGCTCGGCGCGAAGCCAATTTCCAGACGGCAGCTGAATCGTGGCCCGCATATCGTCCGTAACTACCAATGTCACCACCCAGATTGCGGTTTCGGGCCGCGAAGTGTTCGCGTGGGCCATGTATGACTTCGCCAATTCCGGGTATACGACCGTGGTGCTGACCGCTGTGTTCAACGCCTATTTTGTCGGTGTCGTGGCAGGAGGGGATGAGGGGCGCAGCGCAAGCGCCACCTTCCTCTGGACGTTATCCATGGCAATCACGAATTTGCTGGTACTGCTCAGCGCACCGGTGCTCGGCGCAATTGCCGACCAGGGTGCACGCAAGAAGCGGTTTTTGTTGACCACTACCATTGCTTGTGCGGCCGGCACCGCGGGGCTGGGTTGGGTCGGGCCTGGGGACATCGCTCTCGGCATGGTCCTTGTAATCGTTTCCAGCTTCATGTTTGCCACAGGAGAAGATTTGATTGCAGCGTTTCTTCCGGAGATCGCCGGACAGAAAGACGCAGGCAAGATATCCGGCTATGGCTGGTCGCTTGGCTATCTTGGCGGATTGTTGGTGCTGGGGCTCTGTCTTTGGTACATCAGCTGGGCGCGCGGACAAGGGCAGCAGGCGCCACAGTATGTGCCGGTGACGATGTGGATTACGGCAGCTGCCTTCATACTCTCATCCATTCCAACGTTTGTCTGGTTGCGGGAACGTGCGCCGGCTCACCGGCTTGCGCCGGGGCAGAGCTATCTGCGCTTCGGGTTTGAGCGGGTTGGTCAGACTCTTCGCCACGCACGCCGCTATCGTGATCTGTTCCGCTTTCTCACGGCGCTCGCGGTTTACTACTGCGGCATCAATGCGGTAATTGTTCTAACTGCAATCTACGTTGAACAGGTTATGGGGTTCAGTACAGAAGAAACCATCCTCATGATACTGGTGGTCAATGTCACGGCCGCGATCGGAGCTTTCGGATTCGGGTTTTTGCAGGACCGTATGGGTTCAGTCCGTACGCTGGCGCTATCGCTGACGCTGTGGACCGCAGCGCTGGTGTTTGCCTACCTCACCCACAGTCGTACCTGGTTTTGGGTCGTGGCAAACATGGTCGGAATCGCTCTTGGTTCCAGCCAGTCAGCCGGACGTGCTTTGATCGGGTTGTTCTCGCCTCCTGACCGGGCCGCAGAATTCTTTGGGCTGTGGGGTCTTGCGGGCAAGCTCGCGGCTGTTGTTGGTACTTTGACCTATGGAGCAATTACCTTTCTGACGCAGGGCAACCAGCGCCTGGCGCTGCTGTGTACCGCTGTCTTTTTTGTCGCCGGCCTCGCACTGCTGGCGACTGTAGACGAACAGCGCGGGCGATCTGCGGCAACGGCGGCATCATGAAATCCGCCGTGGCGCTTGAGTTTTCGGAAATTGCCGCGACTGCCTTGGTGTGCATCGCATTTATTGCTCTCGGCTGGAGACAGCTCATGAGGCGATTGGAGCATGCGCATGTCGCCGACTGGGGCGGCAAGTGGCTCAATCGTCTAGACGGGCTCAATAGGCTGTGGTGCCGACACTTTCACCGCTTGCACGGCAGCAAAATGTTGCCCCTGCCGGTCAGTGGTCCGGCGCTGGTTGTCGCCAACCATATTTCCGGACTTGATCCGCTGTTGTTGGTTGCAACAAGTGCGCGTCCGCTGCGTTTTCTCGTCGCCCAGGAGGAGTACGACCGCCCGTTGCTGCGGGCGCTGTTTCGCGCAATTGGGTGCATTCCTGTGAGGCGCGACCGCAATCCACGCGCGGCACTGGCAGCGGCGCGTCGCTCACTGGAGCGCGGCGAAGTGGTCGCGCTGTTTCCGCAGGGAAGGATTCATTTGGATCACGAGCCTCCAGTGAGGCTGAAACGAGGCGTCGCTTACCTGGCGCAGGCGACCGGGGTGCCGGTCATCGCCGTGCACGTCGACGGCATACGCGGTGCGGGACGCACGGTGACGGCGGTGTTCATGCGCAGCAGGGCACGGCTCAAGCATTTTCCTGTGCTGCACTTGCGGGAAGGTGGAGATCCCGAGCATTTTCTTCGGGACTTGCAGGGGCTTCTGGGCGGAAAGTAGGCGTGCCATACGATGGGGTTGGCAAAGGATTGCGACGCGGTGCGATTGGGCAAGATAGCCTATGTCGAGCGACTGCCCGCCTGCGCGACCATTTGTCCAGAAAAGGAACCAAGTCGGCTTCTGCAAGGGTTCTGGCTTGGGAAAATCACGCGCTTTAGCTTGTGGCGGAAAGCTTGAAATTGTCCAGCTTTCGCCCCATTGAGAAGCCATAAATCACGGTTCGCGAGGCGCCTTCGATGCGGATGGACAAACTTACTACGAAGTTCCAGACAGCTTTGGCAGAAGCTCAAAGTCTGGCAGTTGGCCGCGATCACCAGTTCATAGAGCCGGTTCATCTTATGGCGGCTTTGCTGGATCAGGAGGGGGGCGCCAGCCGCCACATTCTGGCGCAAGCTGACGTAAACATTAACGTGCTTCGATCCAGACTGAGCGACGCAATCGATCGTTTGCCTTCGGTAGAGGGGGCGGGCGGTGAGGTGCATGTTTCCAATGATCTCTCCAAGCTGCTCAATCTAACGGACAAGTATGCCCAGCGCCGGGGCGATCAGTACATCTCGAGCGAACTATTCATGCTCGCTGCCCTGGAGGACAAAGGCGAGCTTGGACGAATTCTGAAGGAGACGGGCGTTTCCAAGGGCGGTATCGAAAAGGCCATTGACGCTGTGCGAGGTGGACAGAAAGTCCAAGACGCCAGCGCCGAGGAACAGCGCCAGGCTCTGGAGCGATATACAATCGACCTGACCGAGCGCGCCGAGCAGGGCAAGCTTGATCCGGTAATCGGCCGCGACGAGGAAATCCGTCGGGTGGTGCAGATCCTGCAACGCCGCACCAAGAATAATCCTGTGCTCATCGGCGAGCCCGGCGTGGGTAAAACCGCTATTGTCGAAGGTCTCGCACTGCGCATCGTCAACGGCGAGGTT
>JAKBDW010000099.1:0-8249 GCA_021834245.1 Pseudomonadota bacterium | reverse complement strand
CCGGTTGGCACACGAAGTCGTCAGTGGAGCCGGCGGGACGCTGCACGTGTGGGGTGGCGAAACGACGATGCGTCTGCCGCCTCGACCGGGACGCGGCGGGCGCAACCAGAGTCTCGCCCTGGCAGCGGCATCGGTGCTGCATGGGCGAGACGATGTCGTGTTTCTAGCGGCCGGCACGGACGGCAGCGATGGACCCGGCGGCGATGCGGGTGCGTTGGTGGATGGCGGCACCGTACTGCGCGGTCGCGCTGCCGGCCTGGATGAACGCGCGGCGATCGTGGACGCGGATGCCGGCCGCTTTCTCGACGCCAGCGGAGACCTCTTGTTCACCGGCCCTACGGAAACCAACGTAATGGACATCGTGCTGGGACTGAAATTATCCAGTTGAGCGAGGATGGCGATTCATGACTTTGAAGAAGATGTTGTTGGTTGGCGTACTCTGGCAATGTGCTGCATTGAGTGCCAGCGCGCACGCCGCCCATGTACCGCCGGCGACATCGAGTGCGACCATATTGATGTTCAGCGAACAGGAGCAGGGCAATACCGTGCATCCTGTGCGCATGGTATTGACGCACCGCTATTTGCGCATCGATGATGGTTCGAACAAGAATGGCTTTGTGCTTCTCGACCGCAAAAGGCGTACGGTCTACAACGTAAGCCGGATGGACAAGACTATTCTGGTGATCAAACCCCGCAGAATATCTCTGCAACGGCCGGCGCATTTCGGTGAGAGCGTGGTAACGGACAGACAAGCGTTTCCGTCCATTGCCGGCAGAAAAGTCGTCCACTACACGCTTCGAGTAGGCAAACAGCGCTGCTTTGATGTCTATGCCGCCGCCGGCTTGCTACCGGATGCCGTGGCGGCATTGCGCGACTATTATGAGATCCCGGCTGGAGAACAGGCCGCGAGCGAAGAAAAAACGCCGCCTTCGATGCGTTCAGCCTGCGATCTTGCAAACTACATTTTCTTGCCGGCGCATTTTCTTGATTTCGGCTTTCCCGTACGGCAGGTGGACGGTAACGGTACATTGCGCCAACTGGTGGACTTCAAGACTGGTGTATCAGTGGATGCGGAGCTGTTTGAATTGCCCGCAAACTACCGGCGTTACAGCATTGAGGATATGGCCGACGGTCTGATGCACTAGGAAACGGGTTACTCGATGCGCGCGCCGACTTTATTCTGGCCGCGTCATTGTGTCAGGCAATCTGCTCCAGTGTGCAGCCATCTGCGCTACAGACAAGCACGCTGCCCTGATCGTACCAGTCGCCCAGGACCGTGCGCCGCGCGCGCGTTCCATTTAGTTGGAATTCGTGCTGTGCCGGCCGATGGGTGTGACCGTGAATCAGGTGCTGAATGCGATGCTCGCGCATTGCTGAATCGACCGTGCGCTGATTCACGTCCATGATCTCCGCATCTTTCGTTGCCATGGCGGCCTTGCTGGTTTCACGCAGTCCGCGCACGATGCCTTCGCGTTCCGCGAGGCTACGGGCGAGAAATCGTCCGGTCCAGTCGGGGTCTCGTACCATGACGCGGAATTTCTGGTACGCGACATCGTCCGTGCACAGCGTGTCGCCGTGCATCAACAGCACTGATTCGCCGTAGAGATCGATAACGGTCGGGTCCGGGAGCAGTTGCGCGCCACTCGCCACTTCGAAATCGCGACCCAGCAGAAAATCCCGGTTGCCGTGCATTACGAATACCGGAACGCCGGCGTCGGTCAGGGCGCGCAGGCCGCTCACCACCGGGACATAGCCAGTGTGGGCGATGGCATCATCGCCGATCCAGTACTCGAACAGATCGCCAAGAATGTAAAGCGCATCCGCGTGTGCGGCACGTTCGCGCAAGAATCGCAGGAACAGTTCGATGATTTCCGGCCGTTCAGCGCTTAGATGCAGATCGGAAATGAAGAGGGTTGGCATTAGGATGAGCTGCCGTCGCGCAATGCCAGGGCGAAACCACTAGTCCACTTCAGCAATTGACTCGATCACGACTTCAGTAAGTGGAACGTTCTTGTGGCCGGCACGGCTTCCGGTGGGCACACCCTTGATTCGGTCGACCACGGTCATTCCGTCGACAACCTTGCCAAATACACAATAACCCCAACCAGACGGGTTTTGTGCGGTGTAATTGAGGAAATCGTTGTCGATCACGTTGAGAAAGAACTGACTGGTGGCAGAATGAGGGTCGCTGGTGCGTGCCATGGCAATGGTACCGCGTTCATTGCGCAGACCATTCATGGCTTCGTTGGCCAGCGGCGCATGAGTAGCCTTCTGCACCATCCCGGAGGAGAACCCCCCGCCCTGGATCATGAAGTTGTCGATTACGCGATGAAATAGGGTGCCATCGAAGAACCCTTCCCGCACGTATGTGAGGAAATTTTCCACAGTCTTTGGCGCCCGTTTGTCGTCTAGCTCAAGTATAATTGCGCCGTAGCTGGTCTGGATGCGTACCCGTTTCATAATTCAGTGGTCACTCGCGTATTGTCGAAGGGAAAATCCGGACTGCCGAAACCGGTTGGGTGATCTCAAGTGATCTTCCTAGGCCTGGTTTGGCGAAGGCTAGGCCCGGTTTGGCGAAGGCGTATTTTAATTCAGGTGGCGCTTGGTTACCATTCCTCCCAGATATGGACGGATTACCCTTTAAGACCCGCTTTGCGCCCAGCCCGACAGGGTTGCTCCACCTGGGGAATGTCCGCACCGCACTATTCAATTTCCTGCTTGCCCGCGGTCGCGGGGGCGAGTTTCTCCTGCGGCTCGAGGACACTGACGCAGTGCGCGGTCATGAGCGCTATGCGCAGGCGCTGCAGGAGGATCTGCGCTGGCTTGGCCTGCCCTGGGACGAGGGCCCGCAGGCGGGTGGCACCAACGGACCGTATTTTCAGTCCCTACGCGGACCGGTCTATCAGCAGTATTTTTCGATCCTGCAGGAACGGGGTCTGGCATACCGCTGTTTTTGCACCGAGCACGAACTGGCTGTCGAGCGTCGCACCGCACTGGCCGCCGGCCGCCCGCCACGCTATTCCGGCCGCTGTCGCATGCTTACCCTGGGGCAAGTCGAGTCGCGCCTGGCGGCCGGTACACCTGCCACGCTTAGATTCCATGTGGCTGACGGCGCTATCGTAGAATTCGACGACCGTGTACGTGGTCGACAAACCTTTCGCACAGACGACATTGGCGATTTTGTAATTCGCCGTTCTGACGGAACACCGTCGTTTTTCTTCAGCAATGCGGTCGACGATGCCCTCATGGGCGTCTCGGTGGTAGTGCGTGGAGAAGATCATCTGACTAACACGCCGCGACAGATTCTTATGCTTGAAGCGCTCGGCCTTACCGTTCCGGAGTACGCCCATATCGCGCTTGTCATTGCAGCGGACGGCGCACCGCTTTCCAAGCGCAGCGGCAGCCGCAGCGTACTAGAACTGCGTGAAGCGGGGTTCCTGCCGCTTGCCATCTGCAATTATCTCGGTCGCCTCGGGCATACCTACGCGGACAACAGCTTTCTGTCACTGGCAAAACTGGCCGCTGATTTCTCCATCGAGCGCTTACATCGCGCACCGGCACGCTACGACGAGACACAGCTTGTCCATTGGCAAAAGGAAGCGATTCTGAATGCTTCAGACGGCGAATTGTGGCAGTGGTTGCGCACGGCCAGCTATCCGGATGACAGACATATAGAGCGTTTCGTGCCCGCGGATCTTTCAATGGCCTTCGTCAACGCACTGCGCGAGAATGTCGTCATGCCGCTCGATGCGCTTATTTGGGCGGCAAATCTATTTGCCGGCCACAGCTTCGACGACGAGGCCAGCGCGGTGATCCGTCAGGCGGGAGCGCAGTTTTTCCGTTCGGCGCTTGCTGGCCTCGACAAGGGACCGGGCGGATTCAAAGATTTCGCAAAAGGCGTGGAGCAGGCAACGGCTACCCGGGGCAAGTCGTTATTCATGCCGCTGCGTGCCGGACTGAGCGGTGCGGTATATGATGCCAAGTGGCCGCGGGTCTGGCCGCACGGGCCGGCAATGGAGCGGCTATGGAGTATGCTTGGGAGGGAGCGAATCAGACAGCGGCTGGCGCAGGCCGTCGAACTCGCGAGCGCATAGCGCGCCACGCGCGAACACCGTAGACACAAGTGCATAAATATACGTCCTTAACCGCTTTCTATCGGGACCTCCGGGTCGGGCGCGCGCAAAGGGTGCACACCGTATCGCCATAAATAAAGACACAAAATATGCTGCAGATCTATAACAGCCTGACCAAGAAAAAAGAACCATTCCACCCGATAACACCCGGCAAAGTGCGCATGTACGTCTGCGGCATGACGGTCTATGACTACTGTCATCTGGGTCATGGGCGGGTACTGGTGGTATTCGACATCGTGGCGCGCTACCTCCGGGCGAGCGGCTTTGAGGTAACTTATGTGCGCAATGTCACGGACATTGACGACAAAATCATCCGCCGCGCACAGGAAAACGCCGAGACCATCGGGGCGCTGACTGAGCGCTTTATCCAGGCGATGCACGAAGACGCCGGCGCTCTCGGTGTCGAGCCTCCCAACGCCGAGCCGCGGGCGACTGTCTACATGCCGCAGATCATCTCCATGATTCAGACGCTGATCGATCGCGGTTTTGCCTATGCGGCGGCGAATAAGGATGTCTACTACCGCGTACGCCGTTTTGCCGACTATGGCCAGCTGTCCGGCAAGTCGCTCGAGGATCTGCGCGTCGGTGCGCGTATCGAGGCAGATGAGGCCAAGGACGATCCTTTGGATTTCGTGCTGTGGAAGGCAGCCAAGCCGGCCGAACCCAGTTGGGATTCGCCCTGGGGTCCGGGGCGGCCTGGCTGGCACATCGAATGCTCCGCTATGTCGACCAGCTGTCTCGGGCATCATTTCGACATTCATGGCGGCGGCCTTGATCTGCAGTTTCCGCATCATGAAAATGAAATTGCCCAAAGCGAGGCGGCCACCGGCGAAAAATTTGTCAACGTCTGGATGCACAATGGTTTTGTGCGCGTGGATGATGAGAAGATGTCCAAGTCGCTCGGTAATTTCTTCACTCTGCGCGAGGTAATGAAGGACTACGATGCCGAGGTAGTGCGTTACTTTATTTTGTCGAGCCACTATCACAGCCCGCTCAATTACACGAACGAATCGCTGGAAAACGCCAAGGCGGCGCTCACTCGGCTGTATGTGGCGCTCAAAGATTTTCCGCCGCATCAGGATGGGTCAATCCACGCAGGTGTAGACGAATCGCATACCTACGCCCAGCAGTTCTTTGCTGCCATGGACGACGACTTTAACACCCCGGTTGCTGTCGCCGCGCTTTTCGAGTTAGCGCGCGAGATTAATCGCTTGCAGGCAGCGGAACCCGTCAAGGCGGTGAATCTGGCCGCGCTTCTGCGCCGGCTTGGCGGTATCCTTGGCCTGTTACAGCGCGATTCGCAGCGATTTCTGCAGGGCGGCGCCGCGGGCGGGCTGTCAGATGGCGCGATCGAACAGCTGATCGGCCAGCGCCTGGCGGCGCGCAAATCCAAGAACTGGTCCGAGGCAGACCGGATTCGCGACGAACTCAAACAGCAGGGAATCATCCTGGAAGACAGTGGCAGTGCTACCACCTGGCGCCGGGCCTGAGTTGACTACGCCGATCTCCCTAAAATTGATCTGCCATTTCGTTGCCCGATAACCCGCGCTAAATTTGTCCGATTCCGCCTCCAGCGGGCTTGACCGTACGTGCACTTATAAGTAATTTCTCATATTTACACTAAAAAGCCGGTATAGTGCCCTTTTTTCGGGCGCTGTGGGCGCTCAGAGGGCGTTTCGTGGAATTGACGGGTGCAGAGATCTTTGTCCGCTGCCTGCGGGACGAGGGGGTCGAGTATGTATTCGGCTATCCCGGAGGGGCATCGCTGCACATCTACGATGCACTCTACAAGCAGGAGGCAGTCAAGCATATTCTAGTTCGGCACGAGCAGGGCGCTGCCCATGCCGCCGACGGCTATGCGCGTTCGAGCGGCAAGCCGGGCGTGGTTCTGGTGACTTCCGGCCCCGGGGTCACTAATACGGTTACCGGTATTGCCACCGCCTACATGGACTCCATTCCGCTGGTGGTTTTCAGCGGCCAGGTTGCCACGAACCTGATCGGCAATGATGCCTTCCAGGAGGTAGATGCCGTCGGCATCACCCGCCCCTGCGTAAAACACAATTTCCTGGTCAAGGACGTCAAGGACCTGGCCACCGTCATCAAGAAGGCTTTCTATGTCGCCACGACCGGACGTCCCGGGCCGGTGGTAGTGGACATTCCGAAGGACATTACGGCACACAGGACCGAGTACCACTATCCCAAGACCATCGCCATGCGGTCGTACTCGCCGGTTACCAATGGTCATCCCGGACAGATCCGCAAGGCCGTTGACCTGATGCTTCAGGCCAGGCGCCCGATGTTCTATACCGGTGGTGGAGTGATCCTGGGAGAAAGCTCCAAGCAGCTGACCGAACTGGTGCGCATGCTGGGCTATCCATGCACTAACACCCTCATGGGGCTTGGCGCGTTTCCAGCGACTGATCCGCTTTTTGTCGGCATGCTCGGGATGCATGGCACCTACGAAGCCAACATGGCGATGCACGAATGCGATGTACTCATCGCCATAGGCGCGCGCTTTGATGATCGTGTCACCGGTGACCTGAACAAGTTTTGCCCGCATGCACGTATCATTCACGTCGATATCGATCCGTCTTCTATCTCGAAGAACGTGCCGGTGGAGATCCCGATCGTAGGCTCGGTGGATGCTGTCCTCAAGGACATGATCAAGCTGGTCAAGGAAAGCAAGCAGAAACCGGAAAAGGCAGCGCTCGACGCCTGGTGGAAGCAAATCAACGAATGGCGCGGTCTGGAGTGTCTCAAGTACCAGTACAGCGACAAGGTAATCAAACCGCAGTTCGTGCTGGAAAAGCTCTATGCCCTCACCAAGGGGGATGCTTTCGTCACCTCGGACGTGGGGCAGCATCAGATGTGGGCGGCGCAGTTCTATAAGTTCGACAAACCGCGACGCTGGATCAATTCCGGCGGGCTCGGCACCATGGGTTTCGGTCTGCCTGCGGCAATGGGTGTGCAGTTCGCGCATCCGAAGGCGACCGTCGCGTGTGTCACGGGAGAAGCCAGCATCCAGATGTGCATTCAGGAGCTTTCGACCTGCAAGCAGTACAGCTTGCCGATCAAGGTGGTTAACCTGAATAACCGCTATATGGGCATGGTGCGCCAGTGGCAGGAGTTTTTCTATGATCGCCGCTACTCGCATTCGTACATGGATGCCCTGCCGGACTTCATCAAGCTGGCAGAAAGCTACGGTCACGTAGGTATGCACGTCGAAAACCCTTCCGACGTTGAAGGTGCGCTCAAGGAGGCCTTCAAGCTCAAGGACCGGCTGGTGTTCATGGATTTCATCACCGATCAGTCGGAAAACGTGTACCCAATGATCGCGACAGGCAAGGGTCAGCATGAGATGCACCTTTCTCCCTGCAATACCGGCGCCAGCGCCGAGCGGGAGCTGGCCTGATGCGCCACATCATATCGATACTGCTGGAGAACGAGTCCGGCGCTCTGTCGCGCGTGGCAGGGCTTTTTTCCGCGCGCGGCTACAATATCGAATCGCTCACCGTTGCTGCGACCGAGGATCCGACGCTGTCGCGCATGACTCTGGTCACGCGCGGTTCCGATGAAATCATCGAGCAGATCACCAAGCAGCTGAACAAGCTGGTTGACGTGGTGAAACTGATCGACCTGACAGAAGGGGCGCATATCGAACGTGAGATGCTGCTGATAAAGGTCAAGGCGAGCGACGGGGCACGCGAAGAATTGAAACGTTTGTCAGACATCTTCCGCGGCCGCATCATCGATGTTACGGAAAGTGCCTATACCATCGAGCTCACCGGGACCGGAGACAAGCTTGATGCATTCATCCAGGCATTGGGAAAAGCCGGTATAATCGAGGTTGTCCGGTCGGGGCCTTCCGCCATCGCTCGGGGCGAAAAGGGACTGCATGTCTAAAGTGGCCGGCGCAGACCGCAGCGGGACGACCTATTGTCCTTGAAGAACGTGATGAATCGCGCGGCGCGGCGTCGGGCTCGCCGGATGCTGAAAGAATCGCAAGCTTAAAATCTGGAGTCATTCATGAAAGTCTACTACGACAAAGACGCTGATCTTTCTATCATTCGCGGCAAAAAGGTCGCGATCGTGGGCTACGGCTCGCAAGGACATGCT
>JAKBDW010000370.1:0-8273 GCA_021834245.1 Pseudomonadota bacterium | reverse complement strand
CCAGCCCGAAGACCTGCTTCGGCGTGAGCCCGATCGCGCGCAAAACCGCCAGCTCGTGCGCCCGCTCTAGCTGCAGGGCCATGAATGCGCTAAGGATCCCGACGATCGAAACGAGCACCGCCAGCAAGCGAAGAACGTTAGTGATGGCAAAGGTACGGTCGAAGACTTTGAGGGATGCAGCGCGAATATCGCGGTTCGCGCGCACGACAATCGCCTGGTCACCCGCGGAAGTCGCGCGCACAGCTTCAATTACCTGATCCATGGAGGCCCTCGGTTGCAAATATAACCCAAGAGAACTCACGCTGTTGTCATTGAAATAGTGTTCATAGAGACTGCGGTGCATCAAAATGAGACCGTGCTCCGAGCCATAGTCGTAGAACACACCAACAATTGGCAATGATAGATCACCGCGGTCGGTGTGAAGGCGCACCCGTCCACCAGTGCCGGTAGCGTTGTGGTAAGCATAGGGTTCGGATACTAAAACGGCGCGATCGGCATCAAATTCTTTCCAGGCGGTGCGCGCATCGCCGCTTTGCAGGCGAAAACTGGGCGGAAAACCGCGCGCAAAATCGAGTGCCAGAATCTGAGTGAGTCCCCGTTTGGTTTGCAGAATCACACGCCGCGCGCGAGAAATACCGAGGATTCCCGCTGTGTGTTCGATGCGCGCAATGATCCTTGGGTCGATAGGTGGGGGTGAATGGCTGGGATCGAAAAGCGGACGAGAGACATAAATATCAGCGCGCAACGTGCTGTCGAGCCATAGTTGAACCGTCGCGCGAAAGCTTTCGACCATGATGCCGACGCCGACGGTTGTCGCCACAGCCAGCATCAGCGCAGCGATGGCAACCCCGGTGCGGCTGAGCGAGGCGATTATTCCGCGCAAGGCGAGACGCGAGATAATGCCGCTGACCGGACCTGAACCGCGCCCCAACAGCACGCTGCCGGTTGTCACCATAGCGGCTACCGCGAGAGGCGTGAGAAGTGCAAGGCCGACGATAATCATAAACAAGGCAGCGAAACCCAGGATTAGGTTCTTGCTTGGCAGCAAGAGCAGCAGCAGCGCACAGGCGGCAAGGCCTACGCCGGTTAATCCCAGGCGCGGGAGCAACGCGCGCACACGCTGTTCGACAACCGAGCGGCGAAGCGCCGCATGAGGCGATGTGCCTGCAGCCTCAAGCGACGGTACGAATGCGGCTAACATGGTTGTGCCCAAACCGAGCGCAACCCCTTTGAGAAGCGAGGTAGGAGAAATCATCAGGCGGTTCACGGTTACCGTGAAGTAGAGATCGTTGATCGTGCGCGTGACGAGGTGTACCAGGCCCTGTCCGAGGATGATGCCCAGAATGAGCCCCGCAATGCTGCCGATCAGTCCCATGACAGCCGCTTCACCCAGAATCAAGCCGAATATCTCGCGTCGGGTCACGCCCAGCACGCGCAAGGTGCCAATTAGGTGTCGCCGCCGGAGTACAGCAAAGGTGATCGTGTTGTAGATCAGAAACATGCCCACGACCAGTGCGAGAAGGCTCATCGCCGTCAGGTTAGTGCGGAATGCCCGCGTCATCTGGATCAGCGCATTACTGCGGGCCTGGGCCGGAACGATCTCGATGCCTGGTGGAAGCAAGCTAAGTATGCGCGCTCGGAGGCTCGTGCCCGCATTCCCCTTTGGTAAAACGAGATTAATCGAGTTCAGCCGACCGACGCGGCCCATGAATTCCTGGGCGCTTGATATGTCGCTCAGTGCGAGCCCGTCGGTCGACGCGCTCGCGTTACTCCCAGGCAGCAGGCCAACTAGCTTTGCAGCAGAAAGATGACCAGCGCATTGCAAGGTGAAGCGATCACCGATCTTTAAGTGCAGTTGCCGGGCGGTCGCAGGTGAAAGAAGAAGCGCTCCCTGTTGTGTCAGCAGTCGCAGTATGGCAAGCGATCCGATACCGGAGATCTGACCGGCGTTTTCCCCCGCTGCGAACGGGTCAATGCCGACGATATGTAAGATTTGGCCGCGAGCTTTGCCATATCCGTCTACCACCGGCGCGCTGGTTTCTATACCAACATTGACGCGCAGGTCTCTATAAAGGTTTTCCGGTACGCCGGCCGGCCCGCCGACAATCACGTCGGTGGCGCGTCCAGTTACTGCGTCCACGGACAAATGGAAGGCGCGCGTTGCGCTGGTGTTCGCCAGATCTACGGCGACCACTACGGACACGCCAAGGGCGACACCAAGGATTGTCAGAAACAGCTGCCACGGATGACGCGCCAGGGAGCGAATGCTCGATCGCCAGACGGTGGTAGTTATCATTCCGGTCCTGCGGCTGTCTCCGTGATTCGACCATTGTCGAGAGTCAGGATCCTGTCGGCGCGACGCGCAACCTCGTGAGAATGGGTTACCATCAGCAGCGTTCGGCGGGATGACCGCACCAGCAATTCGAGCAGCCGCAGCATTTCTTCACCGGTTGAGTGGTCAAGATTTCCGGTCGGTTCATCTGCCAGCAACAGTAGCGGATCGTGGACTAGGGCGCGGGCTATCGCCACACGCTGTTGCTCTCCTCCCGATAGTCTGTCGGGAAATGTCGCGCGCCGCTCCTCCAGTCCCACGGCGGCAAGCAGTTCGCCCGCCCGTTCGCGGTCCAGTTGATTGAGCTCGAGGGGTAGCAGTAGGTTTTCCTCGACAGTCAGTATCGGAATCAGGTTGAAGAACTGGAAAATGAATCCGACATGCCGGCGACGAAACATCGTGCGTTGCCGTTCCGACATGCGCGTGATGTTTTGTCCATTGATCGTCACATCGCCGCGGTCCGGCAGATCGATGCCGCTTATGACATTGAGCAGAGTGGATTTGCCGCAACCACTACGACCGACCAAGGCTATCCATTCCCCGTGCCGTACGTCCAGATCAAGCCCGTTCAGAACGCTGCGCGGCCGGCCGCCTTCGTAGTAGCTGCGTTCGATACCGCGTAGCGTTATTAGTGCCGAATCCTGATGCATTCAGCCATTGTTACCTACGGCGCCGCCGTTGTCACACCTCCGTTGACTAAGCTGTTACCGGCGGCACTGCAGCCGGCGCAATTTATCGGCGGCGAGACGGACTCTGCGACCGCCGGAATGCGCCGATGCAGGTTCAAACGCCGAGCGCGTCTATGGTCCAGCCGACCCCGCCGAGGGTAGCCTCGGGATGGCGCTGTTGCACGACTTTTTCAATATCGTCAACGCGTGATTTCGGTACGTCCACCATGAGCAGGACGTCCCCATGACTCAATGCGCCGCGAAATTCGCTCAGATGCACATCCGGGACGCGCAGGGCAAAGAGCGCACCGCCAACCACCGCCGCGATCATGACGAGCAGTGCCACGACCGACCAGAAGACGGAGCCACGCACGAGACCCTCGATCAGGGCGATGAGCGCTACGAAAAATACAATAAGGTTCGCCCCCCAGATAATTCGTTCGATGAGACCGATAATATTATTTTTCTGCCGCGGGGTCGCCGCAGGCAGTCGGCTCAGTTTTACGCCCTCCCCGGGAATGGCATGGATGTGATCATGATCCACACCAGCTGCTTCGATATCCTGTGTGAGTTGCACGGCGTTAGTTTCATCCGGAAGGACGAAGAAAAGTCTGCGGTACATAATGCCTCCTTTGTCTTGGCTGCCTACGGTATGAAAATGTTCCGGCAGTGACGGAGTACGGTGTCTGACGGGAATGCCGATTCGCGCATCTCTTTCACCGCTTCTTACAGCACTTTGCTGTTATGGCTGGCAATTGCTGGGAAGCGTTACCGACCGAAACGCAGATCGGACACTGTCGTCGATTCGACTATTTGATTGTAGAGTGACGAGTGTCCGGCGTTTTCCGTGTGCCGCATTTTTTGTCACTGCTCACCCCCGCATCTGTGGAACTAACCCTTGCGGAAGCTCGCTGAAAATCCTCTCGTGCCTTCTTGCTGCGGAAGATCGCTTGCCAAGATGACGGTGTGCCGCAACCAACGCATTCAAGGTGCATCATTCAGCCATTACGGGAGTGACACCACGATCAATTAATTTAGACTGCTGTGGTGTTGCGTCGTTCCCGGTCCGCGTTGACCGTGTCCCGGTTTCCGCATCTAGAGCCAGCGCCTGACCAGCCGCCGTTTCGCGCCGCATGGCGCCGGTTTTATCCAACGATCAGCATCAACAAAGTAAATTAATTGCACCAGGGAATACCGCCCTTTTGCTGCCAGTGGGTCTTACCGAAGGCCATCGGTCCGTCATAATTATAAGAAGATGCGCGCCAAGTATCTGTTTTGGCAGCGTTTCAATCTGGGTAACGACTATTGCCTCTGACTCGGACGATAAACAGCAGGAACAAGATTCAATGGTTCCAACCAAGCCTCAGGCCCGGTATTAGCCAAATAGAAGCTGGCCTCTCCTGGGTTCGTGCATAGGTATCGAATTTTTTGCCAATTGATGGGTGCAATTTCGTGCCTGCCGCAGATGTCGCCATTTAGATTCTTGCACCGGCGCTGGCCAAACCGGTTCTCCCCGTGGCTAACGTCTAAAAGGGGGTGGTTAAGTCGTTAAAACCGCCCCTGGGCCTGCATTCGGTGACCGGACGGCCAACCCTCGCCGGATACCTGGCTATTTTGGTATGGGATGCGGCCAGGCTTGCGTAGGCCATTTTCCTGTATATAATTGCAGTACTGTACAAATATACAGGATAGAAGAATGGATGCCTTGACGCCCCGCCAAAGCCAGATATTGCACATGATTCGCAGTTTCATGGAAGACTCCGGCCGACCGCCAACACGCCAGGAAATTGCCGCCGCGCTGGGATTCCGCTCGCCCAATGCGGCCGAAGAACACTTGCGGGCGCTGGCGCGCAAGGGCGTGATTGAGCTGGTTCCAGGCGCATCGCGCGGCATACGCCTGAAGGATGAGGGGCTCCCGGTGGTGGGTCGGGTGGCGGCGGGCAGCCCGATTCTCGCTGTGGAACACATCGAGGACCACTACCATATCGATGCTGCCTTGTTCCATCCGCGCGCTGACTATCTGTTGCGTGTGCGCGGAGACAGTATGCGTGATGCCGGTATCCTGAACGATGACCTGCTCGCGGTACATCGTACTTCAGAGGTCGAAAACGGACAGATCGTAGTGGCTCGAATCGGGGACGAAGTGACTGTGAAGCGCTTTCAACGCCGTGGAAACGAAGTGAGTCTGGTCCCGGAAAACCCCAATTTCAATTCGATCGTTATTGATCTTCGACGTGATGTTCTTGTTCTGGAAGGCATTGGCGTCGGTGTTTTGCGCAATGGCAAGCTGCGATGAATCTGTCGACTTCCATGCAAAGTGTCGGGGCCATACGAGGTGGCATTGACGGTTCGTTTGCGCGTGCGGTACCGACTGGTTTTGCGCAACTGGATGCGCTGCTACCATGCGGTGGTTGGCCGCTGGGCGCATTGACGGAAATTGTGATTCC
The DNA here is from genome assembly GCA_021834245.1 of Pseudomonadota bacterium. GTDB lineage: Bacteria > Pseudomonadota > Gammaproteobacteria > Acidiferrobacterales > UBA6901 > JAJXUF01. Next base: position 2,826 of record JAKBDW010000370.1, on the reverse strand, counting down.
CCATGACTGCAGTGGAGAACTGCAGCTGTTGTTGCCGGCGCTGGCGCGCATGAGCCGCAGTAACCGCTGGCTTGCTCTGGTGGCTCCGCCACGTGTTCCCGATCCGCGTGCACTGACGGCTGCCCAAATTGACCTTACACGGATGCTGCTTGTCCATCCACGTGCGCATGCTGACGGTTTGCTAGCTGTGGAGCAATCGCTGCAAGCTGGTACCTGCGCGGCGGTTGTGGCATGGCCTGCGTTACTGGATTCGGCCGCAGCTCGGCAGCTTCAGCGGGCGGCGGAGATCGGCGGAAGCTGCGGTTGGCTCTTTCGTCCGCAAGGCATAATGAATGCAGGTCGGGCGACAGCTTTATGCCTGCGTGTTTTACCGACCTCTGTTGGAGTGGACGTCTGTGTCCTGCAGCGTAGCGCTAGGCGTTGGACGGACCCGGTGTCGTTGGATCTGAGATTGAGTCAGGCATTGCCCGCGCGCGCATCTTCCGTTCCTTCCATGCCTGGCGCTTATTCCTGGCAATTTAGCGCCTGACGCGTTTGCCTGAGTTTGCGCGGTATCGCACGCGACAGCCAGAAGCGTGCGTTCGGATAGTATTGCTCCAAGATGTCGCTGAATTTCTCGCAAGGGCGCACCCCTTCACTAAGGAGTCACAAGGCGATACACCGGGATTATGAGCAGCGGCAGCAACATCAAATGCACGACGGGTGCTCCTGTCCGATCTGGGAGAACGGCAGAAAGGGAGGACGAACACGTCCCATCTGCTAATTTGGGTTGTACCACTCGACCACACCACCTCAGATAAAGCTAACGGAAAGAAAGACCGTGTGACATGTTCGAACTTGCCCGGAGAATGCCGTGGATTGCGAAGTGCAACCGAAACAGCGAATCCCCGGGCATATCCGCCGAAACCGCTACTCAACATCCTCCACAGTGAACTCTACGCCGCCGACCCATTTCGCCACCATGTTATAGACCCAGGCGCCGATAACGGACAAAATGAAACCAAATACGAGATAAGCGAAGGGCATCGCCAGCAACATGTCGAAGGGCAACGGGTGCCGCGGCCCGGGCAGGAAAGTACTGAAAAAAGCCATGACAACCACAAAGAAAATGCCCATAACGAAGTACATCAATGCCAACACTTTGGCGCTCTGAATCACCGATACGTGAAGTATCTGTCTTTTCATGGTTCCTCCCGCGATCTGAAACTTTGAAAGTGCCACATTCACATGCCATGCGTGCCGTGCAGATCGTGCGAATGCCGCAAGGAGTGAGCGTGGTCTTTTGTTAGGAATTTCTGGCTAGGAATCCCTCCTTTTTTATTATTACTTGGATTAATTGTAGCCTTCTGCGAGAGGCATTGCGCTCCGTTGCTCTCGACCGTTTTATGGCATCCCGCCGGTTCAAGTATTCAGCGCCACCGGCCATTGTTATTGTTCGCAGTTCGGCGCCCGGTTTAGCCGCCGCTCAGTGCCTGCACGATATGCACCGTATCCTGTTGAGTCAGTGGATGGGCTATGTCAAATACCTGTTCGCCGTTGACAAAGAACCTAATGTGCGGCCGCATTCCATCCTGCTCGTCGATCATGCGGAATCGCAAGCCTGGAAATTGCCGATCGAGATCGATTAGCAATTCACGCAGTGTCGTGCCGACGGCCTCGACTTCTTTTCCGGCCGTATACGAGAGAAGTGGGCTGGGAATTGCCACCTTCATGAGCTAACCCTGTTTTATCGAAAACATTCACCACTACCGCGAAGTCGGTTCAATTTACTTCCGCGATTTCGACGCCGTAAATTTCCGGGAGGTTGCGCGCAAGACAAGTCCAACGGCTACCTTCATCGCGGCTCATCCAAAGCTCGCCGCTAGTAGTCCCAAAATAGATTCCTACTGGGTCGAGTGCGTCTGCCGTCATAGCCTGACGCTTCACAGTCCACCAGGCCTGAGCGGCGGGCAGGCCGGAATCCAAGCGTCGCCAGACCTTGCCACCATTTTGTGTCACATATACGCAGGGCATTCCAGCTGGGCTTGTGCGTGGCCATACGCTGGTACCGTCCATAGGGAATACCCACACGGTATTGGCGTCGCGCGGGTGGACGACAATGGGAAAGCCGACATCGCCGACGCGTTTCGGCATGTTGCGACCGATCCTCACCCATTCGTCGGACGGTCGATCCAGACGGTAAATTCCGCAGTGATTTTGCTGATACAAGCGATCTGGATTGCTCGGACAAAGACGCACGCAATGGGGGTCGTGAAACGCAATATTGGATGCATCAAAACCCTCAACCACTTCCATGCCGCGGACCATGGGCGCCCAAGTACGTCCAGCGTCCATCGTTTCATGGACACCACCGCCTGACATGCCCAAATAGAGGTGTGCAGGATCGCGTGGATCCACGATGATCGAATGCAGTTTAGGTCCGTCGGGGGTGCCGTCCTGCACGCTACCCATCCATTGGCGATACTGCGGGTCGTCATTGATGATGGAAAATGGTTCCCATGAATCGCCTCCGTCCTCGGAGCGGAAAAGACCCTGCGGTGAAGTTCCGGCGTACCACACTTTTGGTTCGTTTGCGTGACACGGGGTAAGCCAGAAGGTGTGATCTACGACACGCCCTTTTTCGCCGTTGCGCATTTTGGTGAATGCCGGGGGTCGAGAAGCCTCCTTCCACGTGCGACCTAAATTCGTTGAACGGAAGACCGTCGGTCCGAGGTGGCCTGTTCGGACCGCCGCGAGCAGCGTCCTTCCATCGCGCGGGTCTAGCACAAGGTGATTGATGGTGTGGCCCAGAAAGTGTGGGCCGTCGACCTCCCAGGCCTTGCGCCC